>JBJHCI010000211.1:0-4501 GCA_050485925.1 Maricaulaceae bacterium | reverse complement strand
GTTTGCGGCAGCGCTGGTGATCTACTGGACGTGGAACAACTTCCTGACGATCCTGCAGCAATACGTGATCATGCGCCGTCATGGCACCTACACCGAAGTCGACAAGATCGCCGCCCGGCTCTATGCGCGCGCCGCAAAAAAGCCGGTGCCGGAGTTTGCCCTGTCCGGTGCCACGCCGGGGCTCTCAGCGCCGAAACCTGCCAATGACGCCAGGGTCGCAAAGAAGGGAAAGGGCACCGATGAGCCGGTAAAGGCCGATATCACCAGCGATAATGGCAACGGCAATGATCGTGACGAGGCTGAGAACGTGCCGGCTGAAAAGCCCGCGCCGGCCCCGCGGCCGTCCCGGCGGACCACCTCCAACCCGGCGGCCAAAAAGCCCAAAGGTGCCCGCAAGAGCCCGGCAAAGAAGCCGGCGGCTAAGCGGCCCGGCACACGCCGCACTCCGCCCAAGCCGGAGGGGAGCAGCTGACCGGCCTGACACCGGACGAGGAAAGGGAGGCGGCCCGGCTGGAGGCCGGACGGCGTCTGTTTGCCCAGCCCGCCACATTCATCATGGGTGGGGTGTCGATGAACGCCCTGCCCGAGCCCGACATGCCGGAAGTGGCGTTCGCCGGGCGGTCCAATGTCGGCAAGTCCTCTCTCATCAATGCGCTGACCGGGCGCAATAATCTGGCGCGTGCATCGGGTGATCCGGGCCGCACGCGCGAGCTCAATTTCTTCGATCTGGCGGGCCGTATCCGGCTGGTCGATCTGCCCGGCTATGGCTTTGCCAAAGCCCCCAAAGACGTGGCCGCGCGCTGGATGGCGCTGACGCGCGATTATCTGCGCGGCCGGGTCAATCTGAAGCGGGTTATCCTGCTGATCGACGCGCGCCACGGCATCAAGCCGGCCGATGAGGCGATCATGAAGGTACTGGCCGAAGCGGCTGTGGTTCACCAGATCACGCTGACCAAGCTGGACAAGCTCAAACCGGTCGAACAGCAGGCGATGATCGAGGCAACGCAAGGCCAGATCGCCAAGAAGGTGGCCGTCTACCCACAGATCGCTGCAACATCGTCTGCCAAGCGCCTTGGCCTTGACGCATTGCGTGCCGATATTGCCGAACTGGCTTTGCCCGAGAGGTCTGGATGATCCGTGCCGTTATCATTCTTGCCGCCGTGCTGCTGGCCGCGATGAGCGCGCCTTCAGCGCGTGCGGGCGAGGTATGCAACGAGACCAGTTATTATGTGGAAGCCGCCAAGGCCTGGACGATATCTTCGGGGCTTGCCGTACGAGGCTGGGAACGTATCGCGCCCGGCTCGTGCGTGCGCTTTTCCGGTATCCCCGGCGGAGTGAACCAGTTCCTTTATGCCCGCACGACCGATGCTTATCTGGGCGGAGTGCGCGAGTGGCTGGGGCGCACGCCGGCCTGTGTCGATACGGACGATTTCCAGCTTGAAGGCGTGGCCGATTGCGCGGCCATCGGGCTTGAAACGCGCGAATTCCGGCAATTGTCGGCATCGGAACGCACCCGCGCGGTGCTGGTGGAATCGGGCGGGTTCGGCGACCGAGCGCTTGAGGCTGGCGTGCAGCGCCTCCTGCAGTCGCTCGGCTATGATGTGCGTGGCATTGACGGATTTGCCGGCCGGCGTTCACGGGTACAGATCAGTGCGTTCGAACGCGATCACGGCACGTCCTACGGTGATGACTATGAAGCTCTGATCAGGACGCTTCACGCCACGGCGCTGGAACGCAATAGCCGGCTCGGCCTGCATGTATGCAATGAGGCGTCGAACCCGTTGGGTGTCGCGGTAGCAGCCCAGCGAAACGAACGCTGGGAGAGCCGGGGATGGTGGCGGATTGAGCCGGGCGGGTGCCTGCGTGTGCTGGCTCGCCGGCTGTCGGCGGGTGACGCCTACATATTTGCCCAGCTTGTCGACGACGATAGGCTGGAGCCCTTGCGCGGCGGTACTGAGGCCTACTGTGTAGCGCCCAGTCGTTTCCTTGCCGAAGGGCGCTCGGGGTGCGCCGAACGCGGCTATACCAGCGTGCGTTTCCGGCCGACCCCGGTGCCGGTGGAAGGCCGCGCCGTACTGACGCTGACGGACGAGGATTTCGAGGATCCGCTGTTGTGAGTATGCTGGCTAACCGCGATATCTGGGTCTTTGACCTCGACAACACGCTCTATTCGGCCGACATAGCGGTGATGAGCCAGGTGGAGCAACGCATGACCGAGTTCGTCATGCGTCTTCTCGACCTTGGCCGGGAAGACGCCTTCAAGATCCAGCACCGCTACTGGCACGAATACGGCACCACGCTGAACGGTCTGATGGTGAACCACAATGTGGACAGTGCGGAGTTTCTCGACTTCGTGCACGATATCGATCATTCGGTACTGGCTCCCGACCCTGCACTTGCCGGTCATATCGCGTCGCTGTCCGGTCCGCGTTATGTCTACACCAATGGCACGGTCAGCCATGCCGAGAAGGTGATGGCGCGGCTGGGTCTGGATCAGGTGTTCGACGGGGTGTTCGACATCGCCGCGTCGGGTTTCACACCCAAACCGCAGAAAGAGAGCTTTGAACGCTTCACGCGTCATCTCGGCGTTGATCCGCGGCGTGCTGTCATGTTTGAAGATTCCGCACGCAATCTGGAAACGGCCGCCCATATGGGCTTTGCGACCGTGCTGGTACGCGCCAGCCAGCCTACGAATAATGGTCATTCAGCAGGGCCGGGCGAGCATCCCGCTCATGTCGATTTCGCCGTTGATGACCTCGCCGCCTTCCTGAAAAGCCTCACACCCTTGCCGGAGAATAACCCGCGATGAGCGATACCAGCGCCCTCAAATCTGTGATCGAAGCCGGATGGGAGGCCCGGGAAGGCCTGTCGCCGGCCACCCGCGGAGATGTTCGTGATGCGGTAGGGGCTGCACTGGCCGGTCTGGATTCCGGCGCATTGCGTGTTGCCTCGAAGGGCGGCACAGGTGACTGGGTGGTCCATGAGTGGCTTAAAAAGGCCGTCCTGCTCTCCTTCCGCCTTGAGCCCAACCGGCGTATGGGCCTGCCCGGCGCACCAGTGCCGGGGCCGTGGTGGGACAAGGTGGCGTTGAAGTGGGATGGCTGGACCGGTCCTGATTTCGAACGCGCGGGCTTCCGCGCCGTGCCGGGCTCTATGGTGCGCCGGGGCAGCTTCATCGCCAAGGGCACGGTGCTGATGCCCTCCTTCGTCAATATCGGTGCCTATGTGGGCGAGGGCACAATGGTGGACACCTGGTCCACAATCGGCTCGTGCGCACAGATCGGCGCGAACGTGCATATCTCCGGTGGGGTGGGCATTGGCGGCGTGCTGGAGCCGCTGCAGGCTGCACCGGTGATCGTCGAGGACAATGTGTTTATCGGCGCGCGCTCGGAAGTGGCTGAAGGGGTGATTGTGCGCGAGGGCGCGGTCATCTCCATGGGCGTATTCCTCGGCGCCTCCACCAAGATTGTCGACCGGGCGACCGGCGAGATCACACGGGGCGAAGTGCCGCCCTACGCTGTGGTGGTGCCGGGTACGCTTCCTGACCCCAAGGGCGGGCCGTCACTGGCGTGCGCGGTAATCGTGAAACGCGTAGACGCCCAGACCCGCGCCAAGACCGGCATCAATGCGCTTCTGAGGGATTAGGCAGGCTCTTCCCGATAAAAAAACCCCGGACGTTGCCGTCCGGGGTACTCGTTGTGCAGATATCCGTTGGAAGGGCGGGCCTTATTCAGGCGCGCTGTCTTCCTCTTCTTCCTCATCCTCGGCCGCATCCTCAGCCCATTCTTGCACATCTTCAGCGGCGTCCTCGGCCCACTCCTCGGTCGCCTCCCAGGCGTCCTCTGCAGCTTCCTGCGCCTCTTCTACAGCCTCATCAATAGCCTCGCCGGCTTCCTCGGCAGGGCCCTGTTCCTCACACGCTGCAATAATGGCGCTAGCAGCGAAGGCGGCCAGTACAAACTTCTTCATCGTCAAAAACTCCCTCTGTGACCTGTCCATGGAGAGGCCGGCGGCGCGTATCCTGCCCAATGTTCACAGCCCCGCGGACTCACCCGCGAAAGAAAGCGAACAGTTAATTTGCGTCCCGTCAAGCGATAACCGGCCTGATGCCGGGATAAACGCTTGCCACCGCGCGATTATTAAACGATGCGGCCGGGCTGTGGGTTCCCAATAAACTTGCGGGCTATTGCAGCCACACGCCTTACAGTTCTGTCATGAAGCGGCATGCACGCCGCGCGCGATCGCGCGGGTAAGGCAATCGGCGGCCAGCCCCCCGATCCGGGTAAGGCTGAGCGCGTCTGGCTCCGGCAAGGGGCGGCGTGCGGTGGAGACAGCAAACACCACATCCCCGTCAAAGGGTGTGTGGACGGGGCGGATGGCGCGCGCCATGCCGTCCTGTGCCATCACCGCTAGGCGGCGAGCCTGATCGGAGGTGAGGGCGGCATCTGTCGCAACGATTGCAAGTGTGGTGTTCTCCCGCCCAGCGGGATTGAACTTCGCC
>JBJHCI010000210.1:0-4502 GCA_050485925.1 Maricaulaceae bacterium | reverse complement strand
CGACCGAGTAGAAGCACAAGATCAGCACGCCCGCTATCATCGCGACCCAGCCGGCAACCGACCAGATACCCGGCGCACCGGCGTTGAAGGCCATCTTCTGCACCGATCCAACCGCGGATCGGCGTGCGTGACGGCCTACGGACAGCTCAGACATCAAAATCGGCAGTGCGATGAACACCACGCAGACAAGGTAGATGACGATGAAGGCGGCTCCGCCATTCTCTCCGGCCACATAGGGAAAGCGCCAGAAGTTACCGAGGCCGACCGATGAGCCGATGGCCGCCATCAGGAAGCCGAAGCGTGTGCCCCAGGTGCTGTGCGCGCCGCCGCCAATTGCCATGAGATATCCCCCGCTAGAACATGTGCTTGTTTTGGGCTGATTTTGCGGCGAGACTTCCCCACCCCGCCATCAAGGTCAAGCGCGCTTAGCCGAAAAGACCCGCCCCCTTCGGTGGTTCCGCAGCGCGGTGAATATGCGCGCCAAGTATCAGGCCGAGTCCGATCAGCACGGTAAACATCACCGAACCACCATAGGAAATCATCGGCAGAGGCACGCCGACGACCGGCACCAGTCCCATCACCATCGCGGTGTTGATGAATACATAAAGGGCGAAAGTGGTGGTCACGCCCATGGTCACCAGACGCAGGAATACTGAGCGGCAGGACATTGCCGTGATCAGGCAATGACCGAGGATTAGGGCATAGAGCAACAGCACGGCCAGCCCACCAACCAGGCCAAATTCCTCACCGAGCATCGTAAAGATGAAGTCTGTCTGCTTCTCTGGCAGGAAGTTGAGATGCGCCTGGGTGCCCTGCATGTAGCCCTTGCCAGTCAGTCCGCCAGAGCCCAGCGCGATCTTTGACTGCATGATGTGATAACCGGCGCCGAGCGGATCGTTTTCCGGGTTCAGGAAGGTGAGCACGCGCGCACGCTGGTATTCTTCCAGCCCGTAGCGGATGAACATGATCGCGCCAACACCGCCCGCGAGAACACCCGGAAGAATAATCTTCCAGGTCAAACCGGCCAGGAACACCATCACCGCGCCCGTCGCACCGGCCAGAACGGCTGTCCCGAGGTCGGGCTGTTTGGCGATCAATAGCACCGGAGCCCCGATCATCATCAACGGGACGATAATCCCGCCGGGGCTGGATACGTTTTCCGGCGGCAGGTCGTGATAATAGCGTGCCAGCGCCAGCACGAGGGCGATCTTCATGATCTCGGAAGGCTGCATGCGCACTGGACCGATCTCGATCCATCGCTGCGCCCCCATAGCGGTCACGCCAAACAGCTCGACCATCACGAGCAGGAATAGCGCACCCAGATAGGCCGGATAGGCCAGCCCCATCCACACGCGCGGCGGCACCATGGCAACTATCAACATCACGATCAGCCCGGCCGCGAACCGGGTGGCGTGGCGTACCGCCCACGGGTCCCAAGCCCCACCTGCCACCGAGTAGAGCATCAAGATGCCGATCGATCCGGTCAGAACGATCAGCAGCACGAACGCCCAGTTGAGCTCGAACAGCTTGCCACGAAGATCACGCGGGACGGGCTGGGTGAAGACCGGCATCTGGCTTACGGGCTCCCTTGCGCCAACTGGATTGGGGCATGCCGGGCAGCAATAAGGCCAGGCCGACCGGCCGGATCCCGGATAATCAGGTCGCGCAATATGTCGCGTGCAGGTTGCGCCGCAGAACGCGCTCCGCCGCCGCCATGCTCCACCACCACGGCCACCGCGTAGCGTGGCTCTTCGGCAGGCGCGTAGCAGATGAACAGACCGTGATTACGAAGCCGCCAGGGCAAGTCGTCCTGGCTGCGTACACCGCGGGCTCGCTCTTCCGCGCTGATGGAATAGACTTGGCTGGTGCCGGTCTTGCCCGCCATGCGCACCCCGTCTACCCCCAGGCCGCCCAGGGACCAGTAGGAGGTGCCGCCGGGCTCGTGCACTACGCCAACATGCGCGTTATGTACCGCCTCAATATGGGCGGGATCGAAATCAATGCGCGGGAACTCTGAAACGAGCGGGCGGGCATAAAGGGTCGGCTCCACTGCCCTTCCGGTCGCCATACGCGCCGTCATGACCGCAAGCTGCAAGGGCGAACTCAGCACCGCGCCCTGCCCGATCCCCACATTGTAGGTGTCGCCCATCGTCCAGCTCTGACCGGTGCGCGCACGCTTCCATTGCGGGCTGGGGAACAGGCCACCGGCCTGTGACAGCATCGGAATGCCGATCTGGAACAGCTGCCCGAAGCCCAGTTCCACCGCCACTTCACGAATACGCTCAATGCCGAGGCGTGAAGCCACCTCGTAAAAATAGGTATCGCAGGACACCTTGATGGCGTCATGCATGTTGACCGCGCCGTGCCCCTCACGCCGCCAGCAGTGGAAAGTCCGGTCACCGAGGCGGACCGAGCCGCGGCAGTTCACACGTTCACCGGGACGCATCACACCATGACGCAGCGCAGCCAGCGAAATCACGCCCTTGATCGTAGATGCCGGCGCATAGAGCCCGTTAGTCGCCTTGTTGAAGAGCGGGCGATAAGGGT
Source organism: Maricaulaceae bacterium (assembly GCA_050485925.1). Taxonomy (GTDB): domain Bacteria; phylum Pseudomonadota; class Alphaproteobacteria; order Caulobacterales; family Maricaulaceae; genus Glycocaulis. Next base: position 1,955 of record JBJHCI010000210.1, on the reverse strand, counting down.
TTTCGTTCAGGTCGCGGAACTCCCGCGAGGGAATGCCGAGCACGAAGAGATTGGGATCAAACGCAGGTGTGGAAGCCAGTGCGAGTATCTCGCCGGTGCGGACATCCATCGCGACAGCCGCTGCGCTCTCTCCAGCCAGCCGCTCAGTGGCAAAGCGCTGCGAGGCCGCGTCAATGGTCAACGTGATATCCCGCCCCGGCTCGGCCGGACGGGACTGGTCAGGCAGTTCGCGGATAACCCGACCGAACGCGTTGACTTCAACCTTGAGTGAACCGGCCGCCCCGCGCAGCTCTTCGTCGCGCGCGATTTCGACGCCGGTGCGCCCTACCCTGAAGGCCGGGTGACGCAATAGCGGGTCATTACCGGCAATCTCAGGCGGCGCCGATTGCACATAACCCGCCACATGGGCGAAAGCGGCTGGCATCGGGTAGGTGCGTACCTCGCCGACATCCGGCATCACGCCGGGAAGTTGAGGCAGATGCAGATTAACGCGCGAAAACGTCTCCCAATCCACGCCCTCGGCCACGGTGACCGGCTGAAAGCGCGGCGTGCGCGCCAGCTCGCGCAATACGCGTTCGCGGCGGGCCTCGCCGAGCGGCATGAACTGCGAAAGACGATCAAGCGCCAGCACCGGATCGCCGGCCTGTTCGCGCACGATGTAGATGCGATAGCTGTCCCGGTTTTCCGCAACGGTCTCGCCGAACCGGTCGAGAATGCGCCCGCGTGTGGTCAATTGGATGCGGAAGGAGAACTGGTTGTTGTCCGACAGAACGCGGTATTGGTCCTCATTGAGGATCTGCAGGTTATAGAGCTGCGTGCTAATACCCGCGAAGACAGCCACCCCGCCCGCGCCAAGCATGAAGGTGCGGCGGTTGAACTGGGACTGAGCTTCCTGTTTGTCGCGGCGCATGACGTGAGTTTTTCAGCGATTCCCTAACTGAAAGTGGTACGTTCACGCTTGCGCGCAAACATCCAGCATAGCGCCGGGAACACGATAAGGGTTATCACCGCTTCGGCAACAAGGCTCATCGGGTCGGCGAGCTGGCCGATCGACAGCGATCCTGCCCCCCAGGCCACCAGTGTGGCAATTGCCGTGAGCACCGAAAACCGCGCCACCAACAGTACGAACTCACGCGCAGAGGGCTCTGTCGAACGCAGCCGCGCTATGGTGAAAGCTACCAGATAGGCCAGTGCCCAAAGCCCAAGCGGTCCGCCGGTCAACAAGTCCTGCAGCAAACCAGTCAGAAAAATCAGCCAGGGCGGCACATAGGTCGGATGACGCACCGACCAGATGAACAGCACCATAAGCGGCAACAAGGGCACCGGAAAGGCCTGACCCTCCGGAAGGCGCAAAGGTGCCGCCACGGCCAGGAGGCTTAGGAAGAGGGTAAGCCCCATTCCAGTGAAGACCGGCCAGGTGGAGTTGCGCTCAAGATTGGCCCGCATCACTCCTCGACCTCCCCCGCATCGGAGCTGTCATCGCCACCTGCTTCGGTCACCGGCACGGTGATGGGCGGTTCGGTTGGCGTGCGCGCTGCACCGGCAACGCCAGGTGGCAGAAGTATACCCGGCGTTTCCGACGGCACTGACACCGGCTCGAACGGCCATATCCATACCAGATCGATGGGTGAGGCACTGGAATACAGCACCACACGCCAAACCCCGCGGCGATCACGTACCGCCTCGCCTATCGGAAGCCCGCGGGGCAGGACATTGTCATCCCCGGAGGTCACAATCCGGTCGCCTTCCTCAATGTCAGGCGCACGGCCGAGATAATCTAGGCGCGGAAACTCGGTATTGTCGCCAACCAGCATGGCACGCGCGTTGGACCGGTCTGCCATCACCGAAACTCGGCTGTTTAGGTCGGTCAACAGCAGGATGCGCGATGAACGCGCGCCCACATCAATCGTCCTGCCCACCACGCCGTAAATGTTCATCGCGGGATAGCCCGGCTG
>JBJHCI010000209.1:0-4510 GCA_050485925.1 Maricaulaceae bacterium | reverse complement strand
CTCATGGCGTGACGGTTGCCGGCACCTCAACCGGCGGCACCACGGCCAAAAGATGGGGCCGGGTGGGGGATACCCCGATCATCGGAGCGGGCACTTGGGCCGACCGGCGCTGCGGGCTCTCCGCCACCGGCACGGGCGAATACTTCATCCGCTTCAATGTCGCCGCCGCCATCTGCCATGAGGCTGACCGCCTGCTTGGTGTACACGGTATTGAAAGCGCCGCCCAAAACGCCGCCGACACGATGATGGCGCGGCTGGAAGCCGATGGCGGGGATGGCGGCATTGTCATGCTGTTCGCCGGCCAACCGGTTTGGGCGATGAACACGCCGGGCATGTACCGGGCAAGCTGGGGGCTTGGCCTTGATCCTTACGTTGCCATTTATGGTGATGAATAGGGCGTGAGACCGCTGACACCTGTCACATAACCGGTCTAGAACACATACTGGAATTCGTTATCAGGGCCCGCTCCATGCTGCACCGCTACCGCACTGCGCTTCTCTCCACGGTTCTGGCCTCCGCCCTCCTTGCCGCCTGTGGCGAGCCGGTCGGCGAAATCGAGATGCCCGAGCGGGAGGTGGCGACGGCGCAGTCCGCGCCTTCCGTATCCGGCGTCCTGCCTGAGCCGCTATTGCCCGCGATCGCGCCGGAAGGACAGCGCATCCCCGACGTGCTGCGCTGCCTGATGGCCCGCGATGTGACGCTGATCAGCGCTCATCGTGGTGGGGTGGAGCCAGGCTTTCCCGAACACGCGGTCGAAACCTTCGCCAATACGCTCTCTGGTGGGCCGATGCTGCTGGAGATGGATGTACGCCGCACTGCCGATGGTGTGCTGGTGATGATGCATGACGAGGAGCTGGACCGGACCACGACGGGCACCGGCAACATCTCCGATCTGACGTTTGCCGAGTTGTCTGGCCTGCAGCTGGTGGACAATGAGGGCGATGTCACGCCCTACCGCATCCCCAGCCTGTCCGAAGTGCTCAGCTGGGCACGCGGGCGTGCCTTCGTGCAGCTGGACCTGAAACGCACCGTGGACGTGGAGGAGCTGGTGGGCGCGATCCGCGCCAATGATGCGGTCGGCTATTCCATGGTCATCACCTACACGCTGGAAGACGCGCTGCGCGCGGCGGAGGCTGATGAGGACGTGGTCATCTCCATCCAGATACGTGATCAGGAGCGCCTCGACGCGCTGCTGGAAGCAGGTGTGGATCCGGCTCGGCTGATCGGCTGGAGCGGTGTGCACCGCGAGCCGGAACCGGAGGTGTGGAACCGGCTGATCGCGGCAGGCATCCCGCCGGTTGCCGGCACGCTCTGGCACATCGATGGCGAGGTCACCGAAAGCGGTGATGCATCCGTCTTCCACACCTTCGCAGAGGGCGGCGTGGCCGCGATCGCGACCGATCTGCACTGGACGGCCTACCGCGCGCTGGAAGAGCGTCAGGACACAGTGGACGCTTTTCGCGCCTGCACGGGCGGGTAGCTATCGTCGCTGGCGCAGCAACGCCTTGCCCTCGAGCGTGGGAAAGGGGTCGAGTGAAAAGATCGCTTCTACCGGCAGGGCGAAGAGCGCAGCGGCTTTCAACCCGATCTCCATCGACGGCATATATTCACCGCGCTCGATATAGCCAATGGTCTGATAGTGGACGCCTAGTGCATCTGCCAGCTCTCGGCGGCTCATCCCGCGTTCGGCACGCAGCATGGGTAGGCGTGTGTGCAGTTTTATCTCGCGCGCAGCCATCAGTGGTGGCCCACCATCCCGTCCTCCTCTGGCCCGTCTTCATCCGGCAACCGCCAGGCGAGAAGCATGGCGGGTAGACCCAGAAGCGTGCCGCCGGCCACACCGGCAAGGCAGACAGCGACCTGGGCCGGCAGGGTCCCGATCATCTGGGGACCGAACATTCCGGCCAGCACGGCAAACGCGATGGCGGGGTAATAGGCCATGGAAAAGCTGAACAGCCGCAGCTGGGCCTGACGCTCATCCAGCGAGGAAAGAGGAATTTCCGTCACGCCACGCACTGACATGTTGAGCATGCTCATCAGTGGGAAGATGGCGAGGAAGAAGGGAATGCCGAGCCAGTCAATCCCGGTCAGGAGCGGCAGGCCCACGATGAGTGCCGTATTGGCCACCATGGCAATAACGATCAACCGGCGGACGCGCCGCGTCTGGAACCGCTCCACCATCGGATGGGAGAATGTGCGTTTCATAAAGCGCCCATAGGCGCTGTCAGCGTTTGCCATCATGACCTCCGTCATCTGCACCGACGGTTAATAGCAAATTTTATACATATCATTCAAATTAAAATATCATCACATTGCGATGATGCACCGGTGTAGGGCTTTCAAGGTGGGTGAAGGGCTTTAGAACAGCACCGTCATGGTGAAGGCGATGGCGGCTGACAGCAGGCCGGTCGCCGGTACGGTGATCACCCAGGCCGAGACGATGGTCACGACATGGCCGCGGCGCACCAGATAGCGGGTCTTGCGGTTCGCGTCCTTGTCCTTGGACTTCTTCTTCGACTTGCCGTTATTGGCGATGCCCTCGCGCAGGAAGCCCACCCCGAACAGCGCGCCAATGGCCACATGGGTGGAGCTGACCGGCATGCCGAGCGTGGAGGCGATAATCACCGTGATCCCGGCGGACAGGGTGACGCAATAGGCGCGCACCCGGTTCAGCTTGGTGATCTTGGAACCCACCGTGCGGATCAGTTTCGGTCCGAACAGGAGAAGGCCCAGCGAGATGCCCAGCGCCCCGATCAGCAATATCCAGGTGGGCAACGGTGCCGGTCCGCCCGTTACCCCGTCAGTAATCGCCACATAGATCGCCGCCAGCGGACCAATCGCATTGGCGACGTCATTACTGCCGTGCGCGAAGGAGAGCAGGCATGCCCCGCATATGACGGGGATGGTGAACAGCTCGCCCACCGAGGCCTTGCGGTTTTCCTTGCCCTTCAGCGTGCGGGCGATGAAGGGGCGGACGGCCCACCAGGACACCACGCCGATCACAGCTCCTACCAGAACAGCCAGCTCCAGCGGTGCCGGCATGATGCGCGCCAGCCCTTTGAGGATCAGATAGGTGGAAAACGTACCCGCCATGATGCCGACCAGGATCGGAACCTGAAAGCGGGCCGCCTCCAGCTTGTTCTTCCGCTCCAGAATGGTGCGGTCGATATAGGCGAGGAAACCGGCCGCGATCAGCCCGCCGGTCAAGGGCGAGATCACCCAACTGGCTACGATCCGTGCGATGACAGACCAGTCCGCTGCCTCGAACCCGGCGACAACGATACCGGCGCCCAGCACGGCGCCGACGATGGAGTGGGTGGTGGAGACCGGCGCACCGAGCCAAGTTGCCAGATTGATCCAGAGTGCGGCGGCGAGAAGCGCCGACATCATCGCATAGGCAAAGACTTGCGAGCTTGGCATCATGGCCGGGTTGATGATGCCGGAGGCGACCGTTGAGACGACCTCGCCGCCTGCGATGATGGCACCTGCCGCCTCGAATATGGCGGCGGCGACGACGGCGGTGGTAATGGTCAGCGCACGTGAGCCAACGGCCGGGGACATGTTGTTGGCAACATCATTGGCACCGATATTGAGCGCCATGTAGCCGCCAATCATGCTGGCCGCGACGAACAAGGCCCAGCCGGTATGCACGCCGGACAGCGTACCTGCCGCCACCCCGATCATAGCCAGGAACAGTACGGCAACACCCAGCGGGGCCCATTGCCGGGAGAGACTCTGAACGCCGGTCTCCAGACGCTGGAGGCGTTTAAAGTCCTTATCGATCTTCGCCATGTTTCCCCTTCCGGCCAGCAGCACGCCGGATTGTCCGGTTCAGACCATATCGGGCCTCTTCTTTACGGGCCGGCATGCCGCGTCAAGGTAGCCGGCAAGGTTTTTGACAGAAAAATGATACCGCCCGCGTCGGCTGCGATGCGAGATCAGGCCGGATAACCTGGCTTGCCTCTCGACGTTACGGCAAAATAAGAAGACGGATGGCTTGCCGAAATCGCTCTTCCATTTAGTTTCAGATGCAACTAAATTGGTGTCCCGGCTCGCATGGAGGACTGAACGATGGCGCGCAAATGGATTTACACCTCCCGCAACGAGGGCGACGCCTCGCGTCAGGCCCATGCCGACTTTCCAGAGCATGCGCCCTATGAGCGCGAGATGAGCAAGGAGGGGTTTTTCGGCCCTGCCGCCTTCCTCCATCACAAGCATCCGCCGACCGGCTGGGTGAAGTTTGAAGGTCCGCTGCAGCCGCGCGCGTTTGATCTTACCCGCCTGAACCGCCCTGACGATGTGCCGTGGTCCAGCCCGTCCGTGCTCTACAATAATGGCTGCGATATCCGTTTCTGGAAGCTGGACAAGTCGATGACGGGTCTGGCCCGCAATGGCGATGGCGACCAGCTCTTGTTCATCCATACCGGCAAGGGTTCGCTGTTCTGCGACTTTGGCCATCTGGCCTATGAGGCGGGCGATTACATCATCCTGCCGCGCGCGACGATGTGGC
>JBJHCI010000208.1:0-4551 GCA_050485925.1 Maricaulaceae bacterium | reverse complement strand
TTGTCGATGCCGTGCTGGCGGTCGAGGACCGGCGCGTCTATCACCATATCGGGATTGATCTTCTCGGCACCACCCGTGCCGCGCTGGCCAATCTGCGCGCCGGACGGGTGGTGCAGGGCGGCTCCACCATCACCCAGCAGCTGGCCAAGAATCTGTTCCTGACGCCGGACCGCACCATGCGCCGCAAGGTGCAGGAAATGATGCTCGCCTTCTGGCTGGAAGCACGCTTCTCCAAGGATCAGATACTCGCCCTCTATCTCAACCGAGTCTATTTCGGAGCGGGAGCCTGGGGCGCAGAGAATGCCTCGCGGCGCTATTTCGGCAAGGGCGCGCACGAGCTGGACATTGGCGAGGCGGCTCTGCTGGCGGGGCTCCTGAAAGCGCCTTCACGTTACTCTCCGGCCAATGACACCACGCGCGCGGCGGTGCGCGCGACCGTTGTGCTCGATCTGATGCTGGCCACCGGCCGTATCACGGAAGCTGAGCGTCTTGCCGCGGCCTCGGCTCCGATCCGGGTCTCGCGCGGATCCTCCAGCCCCGGCGCCGGCTGGTTTGCCGACCACGCCTCCACAGAGGTGCGGATCATTCTGGCCGCCCATGCTCCGCATTATGAGGGCGATCTGGTGGTACGCACCACGCTGGATGTCGAGGTTCAGCGCGCGGCGGAACGCGCCCTGAGCGCTGGCCTTGCCGATCCCGGGATTGCGCGCGGGGCCGGCAATGGCGCGGTGGTGGCGCTGGATGGTGCCGGTGGTATCGCGGCGATGGCGGGCGGTACGGACTATACTCGCTCGCCCTTCAACCGCGCGACCCAGGCCCGCCGCCAGCCGGGCTCGGCCTTCAAGCCGTTTGTTTATGCCTCGGCTTTCGAGGCGGGTTGGTCGCCTGCCGATACGATGATCGATCAGCCGGTCAGCTATGGGAACTGGTCGCCTGCCAATTGGGAAAACCGCTATGAGGGCGAGATGACGCTGGAGCGCGCCTTTGCCCGCTCGTCCAACTCGATCGCCGTCCAGCTCGCCGAGGCCACAGGCCGCGGCTATGTCATGCGCACTGCGCGCAGGCTGGGCATTGAAAGCGAAATGGAAAACACGCATGCGCTGACCCTGGGGGCCTATGAGGTCACACCGCTGGAACTTGCGGCCGCTTACGTGCCCTTCATGAATGGCGGTCGGGGCGTCGAAGCTCACGCCATCACCCGGCTGGAAACCCCGTCAGGGGAGACGATCTGGCAGCGCGAAGAGGCCGTGGGCCCGATTGTGCTGGCCGCGCGCGTCGTTGAGGAGATGGATCAGATTTTCGCAGCCACCGTACGTTATGGCACCGGGCGCGCCGCCGGCGTGCCGGGCCGCGAGGTGCGGGGCAAGACGGGTACCACGAACAGCTTCCGCGATGCCTGGTTTGCCGGCTGGGCTGATGGCCTGACCGCCGTGGTATGGACCGGTAATGATGACAACCGGCCAACCGAGGCGGGTTCGGGCGGTACGGGCCCCGCGCGGATCTTTGCCTCCTTCATCGGTGCAGCACCGGTGATCGCGCGGCCCGAGAGCGCCGCGCCCCTGTCCGCCCATGATCCGGACCGGCTGGCCAGCCTGCTCGCGGCGCTGGAGGATGAAAGGCTGTTTACGGCTACCGATCCGGAGCCGATTGAGCCTGAGCCAGCCGACAGCCCACAGGCTCCACCCGCCGAGGACCCGATTGCCGGGCTCTTGGCGCGCCTTCCGGCAAATCCCTCGCAGTAGGACAGCCGCGGGGCTCGCGCCGGCCCACGCGAACGGCTAGGTTGACGGCCCGCCGTCAACCGTGAAAGGTCCCGCCATGCGCCTCATCCGTCCCGCTCTTGCACTTGCGCTGGCCATGCTTGTGGTGACGGCGTGCGGCCGGCGCGATGACGATACGCCGCCGCCCACCCGGGTAACGGCTGACGAGGCCGCCGAGGGGGCTGCGCTGCTGGGGCTGGACGAGCCAGGACGGGCAAGCTGGGAGGAACGCAGCTACGCGGCCGGCACATATCGCTTCACAGGCTTTTCACTGGCACTGGACGAGGCGCAGAGCGATCTCATCACCGCAGACGTGATGGAAATAGTCTCACCGCGCCTGGAAGACGGAGTCGTCCGTTTCGACCGGCTGGTGATGGAAAACGGCACTTTGCCCGCAGGCGAGGATGGTGCAGAAGCCCGGTTCGAGCGTCTGGTGATCGACCGGCCGGGGCCGGAGCTGTCGCGCTCGGTGGCCGCGTCATTCAGCGGTACGCAGGAGAGCTTTCCCGATCTCGCCGGTAATCTGGAGGCTTACAGCTTCCGGGAGCTGTCCCTGACCGGATTTGTGCTGTCCGGCGGAGAGTTTGACGGGCTGATGCAGATCGGTTCCATCGTGCTGGAGCGGCTGGATGCCGGTGGGCTGGAAAGTGCCCGCTTGGAAGGGCTGCGCCTCGAAACACGCGACGATGATGCCCTCACGATGGAGCTGGAGGAAGCCCGCATGGAGGGGGCTGGTGCGCGCTTCATTGCTGCCCTTCTGGCCGGACAGGCCACCAATCCGCTGAACCTGGCCGTTTCGGGCAACCCGGCAGATTTCTACCGCGCCTTGCGGTTAGAGGGCTTATCGGGCGCGGCGGGCGGGGTGGCCTTCGCCATGGAAAGCTTCCGGGTGGATGTCAGCGAAACCCGCGATGGCATCCGAACCCTTGTCCAGATGCCACAGATGACGCTTTCGCCCCAGCGCAATACCGATGCCGGTGCGCAAATGGAGGGTGCGCTCGCGGTTCTGGGCTATGAACAGGTGGCGCTGAGCTTTGAGTCCGATGCGCTGTATGATCCGCAAACCGACCGGGCCTGGACGCAGAACACCAACCGCTTCATCTGGCAGGACGGACTGACGCTCGACTTCCATCAGGAGCTGTCGGGCATTGAAGCCTATGGCGCGGCTGTCGCGGCGGCGCAGGCAGCAGGACGCGCCGATACGGCCGTGATGGAAGCGCTCGACAGCCTGTTGCTCCTGCATCGTCTGGATATCCGCGTGCAGGATCAGTCCCTGCTGGAGCGTAGCTTCACGGTGATCGGTGCCACGCTGGGGATGACACCCGAACAGACACGCCTTCAAACTTCCGGACTGGTTGCCCTCGCCCTGTCAGCGGCCCCGCGCGAGGTGCCGCGCAGCTTTCTCAATGCCATCGCCCAGCCGCTTTCCGAGTTCGTCAGCGATGGCGGCACGCTGGTCCTGACCCTTGATCCGCCCCAGCCTGTGGCGATGAGCACGCTGACCAGCCCTTCGGGCGAGTTCGATATCGACCGGCTGGGCCTGTCGGTAAGCGTGGACCGGGCCAACTGACCGGCGCAATGGGCCGCACAATCATCATTCTCAGCTCGCTGGTCGCTGGCAGCCGTGTTGGCGGCGGGGTGAGCGCGCAGGTGCTGAGCCGGGCGGGCTTCACCCCTGCCCATGTGCCGACCGTGATCTTTGGCCGCCATCCGGGCCTTGGCGCACCGGGCGGCGGGGCGGTGAGCGACGGTGTGTTCCAGAGCGCGCTGGACGCCCTGTTGAACACGCCGGCCACCACGGAATGCGCTGCCATCCTTACCGGCTATTTCGCCTCTCCGGCGCAGGTGGAGGCCGCTGCAGGCTTTGTCCGGAGCGTGCGCGAGCGCGTGCCCGGCGTCTGCGTGCTGGTTGATCCGATCTGCGGGGATGGCGTGGCCGATGGCAGCGCGGACGGGCTTTACATCCGGCGCGACACGGCAGACGCGCTAAGGGCCCTTCTGGTGCCGCTGGCGAGCCTTCTCACTCCGAATGCGTTCGAGCTGGCTTTCCTCGCCGGACGGCCTGTAAGTGGCCCTGAAGAGGCCGTAGCGGCCTCTCAGGCGCTGGACAGGCCCGTCATCGCCACCTCGGTGCCGGCAGGGCCGGGACGCCTCGCGGTGGTGGCCATTGATGGCGCATCTGTCTCGAGGAGTGACGTGGAGCGACTGGACGGCGTGCCGCACGGCACCGGCGACCTTCTGGCCGCAGAAGCCCTCACCGCAAGGCTTGGCGGCATGGCGTTCGAACAGATGGCCGGGCATCTGGCACAAGTCTGCGACCGCGTGATCCGGGCTACCCTCGCTGCCGGGGCCGGGGACCTGCTTATCGAGGCGCTTGATCAGACGCAGGCGCCGGGCTAGGGCCTTTCCCCCATGACCATAGACATACACGGCACTATCGCCCCCGGCTTTGACGCTGTCGCAGATGCGTTTGAGGCCAATTTCGCAGGCGGCAACGAGATCGGTGCGGCCTTCGCGCTCTACCGGCACGGCGAAAAGCTGATCGACATTTATGCTGGCCATGCCGACCGTAAGCGCGAGCGCGGCTGGCAGGCCGATACGCTGATCCCGGTCTTCTCCACCGGCAAGGCGATCACGGCGCTGGTGGCCGCCTATGCCGTCGATCAGGGCTGGCTCTCCTATGACACGCCGCTCGCCTCGCTCTGGCCGGAATTTGGCGCGGCGGGCAAGGAGGCCGTAACGTTTGCTGAGGCCCTCTCCCATCAGGCGGGCCTGCCGGGCATTACAGAGC
>JBJHCI010000207.1:0-4567 GCA_050485925.1 Maricaulaceae bacterium | reverse complement strand
GCCTTGCGATGATCCGGCACCGGTTCGCCCTGGTCGCGTTCACGGTCTTGACCGGGTGCGGCGTGGGTGGTGTGGAGCTGTTTGGCGGGGTCGATAACCTGTTCGACAAGCAGCCGCCGATTCTCGCCACCAGCTATGGCGGGGACGCAAATACCGACGCGTCGCTATACGATGTGATCGGACGGCGTTACTTCGTCGGCATCAGGGCGTCGTTCTAGCCAACCTGCTGGCAGGACGCGCCTAGTCCCCTACGCGTTCTGCCAGCAGCCTTTTCGGCATATGAGGCTTGCACTCAGTTCCCGGGACATTATTATATAGTATACGATCTTAAGGAGGCTGCAGTGACCAAGGCTAAGCTCGACTGGAAAGGCGTCATCCCCGCGGCGACCACCCAGTTTGATGTAGATTTCGACATTGATCTGGATGCGACGCAGAGCGTGCAGGATGCGCTGTTCCGCGACGGCGACGACGGCTTGGTCATCATGGGCACGGTGGGCGAAAACAACTCACTGGAACCGGAAGAAAAGCGTGCTGTCCTGAAAGCGGCCGTCGAGGTGGCCAAGGGGCGCGGGCCCATCATCAGCGGGGTCAGCGAGCTGACAACGGCACGGGCGGTGCAATACGCGCGCGATGCGGAGGCCATTGGAGCGGATGCGCTCATGGTGCTGCCGGCTATGGTCTATGTGCCCACCGCGAAAGAACTGGTGGCCCATTTCCGGGCGGTGGCGGAGGCGACCTCGCTGCCGATCATGCTCTATAACAATCCGCCAGCTTACCGCGTGTCGGTGACTATCGAAGATCTCAAGGCGATGTCGGATATCCCCAATATCGTCGCCGTGAAGGAAAGCGCGCCGGATTCACGCCGGTTTACCGATATCTACAATGCGCTTGGTGACCGGTATAAGATTCTGGCCGGACTTGATGATGTGGCGCTGGAGGGTCTTCTGCTGGGTGCCTCGGGGTGGATTTCCGGCCTGACCAATGCGTTCCCGGAGGAGTCCGTGGAACTGGTGGCCGCGGCGGGCCGTGGCGATCTGGACCGCGCGCTGGAGATATATCGCTGGTTCCTGCCCCTGCTGCATCTTGACGCGGACCCGGACCTCGTCCAGTGCATCAAGCTGGCTGAGCAGGTCATGGGCCGCGGTTCTGAACGGGTGCGTATGCCGCGCATGCCCCTTTCCGGTGAGCGCCGCAAGCAGGTCATTGCGATGGTTGAACAGGCGGCTGCGACACGACCGGTAGGAAACCGTCCCAAAGCGCTTGCCATGTGATGCGCCCGTGAGAAGCGTTTTCTTTTGCATCGACGGGCACACGGCAGGCAATCCTGTACGCTTGGTGGTGGGCGGGGCGCCCCTGCTTCGTGGCAGCACGATGAGCGAGCGCCGCCAGGATTTCCTCCAGCGCTTTGACTGGATCCGCACCGGGCTGTGCTTTGAGCCGCGCGGGCACGACATGATGAGTGGCGGGTTCTTCTACCCGCCCTCCCGGACTGACACCGATCTCGGCATTCTCTTCATTGAGACTAGCGGCTGCTTGCCCATGTGCGGGCACGGAACGATCGGCATGATCACGTTCGGGCTCGAACACGGGCTGATCCGTCCGGCAACGCCCGGCATCCTCAAGGTGGAAACCCCCGCTGGCGTGATCGATATCAGCTATCGGACAGACGGTAATCGCGTACGCTCGGTACGCATCCGCAATGTTGCCAGCTATCTGGCCGAGCGCGGCGTGGAGATTGATGTTCCAGGGTTTGGGCCGCTACGCGTTGATATCGCTTATGGGGGTAATTTCTACGCTATTATCGAGCCGCAGGGCCCATATACCGGGCTGGACGCGCTTGGAGCCGGGCGGATCGTCGAACTCAGCCACACGGTACGTAAGATGGTGCGCGAGACGATAACTCCGGTTCACCCAGACGATTCTTCGATTCAAGGGGTCAGCCACGTTCTGTGGGCGGACAAGGCCCGGGGGAAGGGGGCGGATGCCCGCAATGCGGTGTTTTATGGTGACAAGGCCATCGACCGCAGTCCCTGTGGAACCGGCACTTCAGCCCGGATGGCGCATCTGGCCGCTCTGGGCCGGTTGAAGCCGGGACAGACCTTTGTGCATGAGAGCTATATTGGCAGCCGCTTCACCGGGCGCATCGAGGCGATCACCGAGCTTGATGGGCGTGAGGCGATCATCCCCTCCATTGAAGGCAGTGCCACAGCTACCGGGTTCAACACGGTTTGGATAGACCGGGAAGACCCGTTCCACGAAGGCTTTCAGGTGCTTTAGCGCCAGTGTATGGCTAGTGTTTCCGGAAAACCGTGATACACGCTATCACGTATACGATAATGTGCCGGGCTGTTCGGGCACTGCAAGTCCTACGGGAGTACAAGGTCCGCAATGCCGGCTCGCCTCGAAGTCCGTACCCTTTCAGACCGGCTGGTCGATCTTCTGCGGGAGAATATCCTGTCGGGTGAGATACCCGCCGGGCTGCCCATCCGTCAGGATGCCCTTGCGAGAGAATTCCAGGTCTCGAAAATCCCTCTGCGTGAGGCGCTGGCCCGGCTGGAGCAGGATGGGCTGGTGGTGTCCCATCCCAATCGTGGCTTCTTCGTCCGCGCGATGTCGTGGGAAGAAGCGCGCGAGATTTATGAGCTCCGCATCATGCTGGAGCCGGCTGCGGCGGCTTTCGCCTGCACAAGGGCGACACAGGACGAGCAGGCCGTGGCCATCGAGACATTGGCGCGGCTGGACGCTGATGCGGCTGCACGGCGACCCTCCGTGGGCGCTCTGAACCGTGCATTTCACATGGCGCTTGTTGCGCCAGGCGGCCGCCCGGTCACCCGGGATGTCGTGGAGCGGCTTCACGTGATGGCAGACCGCTATGTTCGAAAGCATCTCGAGCCGAAAGGTCGCCATGTTCACGCCGAAGAAGAGCATCATCAGATACTCGAAGCATGGCTTGCGCGGCGTCATGATGACGTAAAGGCCCTTGTGGCGGCGCACCTGGAGCACACCTTGGCTGATTTGGGCGAGGTGCTGGAGACAGAGGCTGCGCTGGAACAGTCCGCCAAACAGGGCTGACCTCCTGCAATACTGCGAGTTGCCGACACGACAGCACGTGATGCCGTGCCGGAAGCCTTTTGGGATGCAAGCTCTAGCCCGCGTCCGCTGATAGGAGCATGAGCGCGAAAGACGGGCCGGCAGAATGGCCGTCTTCGGGCAGGAAGGTGATACGGATACGCTCCTTGCCCGCGAGCAGCTCGTCAGGGATGTCATAGTCCACATCGATGAACCGACCGGGATGGTCGCCCTGCAGGCGTTGCGTGGCAATACGCTCACCGTCCACCAGTATGTGGAACACCCTGTCGCGCTCTCCGCCCCAATAGGTCGATCGTAGCGTGAGAGGCCCCGGGACCACTGCCATCTCGAAGGCGAAAAACCCACCCGAGCGGGCATCGCGCCCCCGCCGGAACCGGTAGGTCAGTGCATGGGATGTCGCGCTCTCCAGATTGTGACGGGCCTCGTCTTCCAGGTCTCCGGGTTGAAGCGTGTCTATGGCGCGGGCACGTAAAGATTCGTGGCGGCGTGCATGCGCCTCCTGAGCAGCAGCGGCCAGCATCCATTGTTCGGGAGAATAGCGCTTGAAATAGACGGCCGTGCGTCGGTCCGGCTGGGCGTGGAAAGGTGCGAATTCAAGGTCTTCAGGCTCGATGACGCCGCGCGCGGAGAAGCGGTTTGGTTCAGCCGCCGGCGTAAAGCCCGCAAGAGGGTTGTTGCTGACAAAGGCCGGCGCCGGGTCCTGCCAAAGCGCCTCGTCCGCCTCACCCAGATCGGCGGCCAGCACGGTCGGTCCGTTCAGCACGGCCACGACGCTGTCATCATCGGGGGTGGCCTCCAGCCGGAGCGCCATCGGAAGTCTCAGATCCACACGGTCACCCGGCGTCCATTCCCGGCTCACGCTTACATAGCCCTGGCTGTCTGCCCGGATCTGCTGCGGGGTACCATTCACCGTCAGAGAAGGGTCTTCGCACCAGGCCGGTAGCCTGAGGGCGATCGTAAACGCACCGCCTCCCGCCTCGTCCACGGTTAACCGTACCAGCTCTTCGTCTGGATAGGCGGTGTCGAGGGTCAAGCGGGCATTCTTGGCGTCCCATTCGACCGTCGACGGGATGAACAGGTTTACAAATAGCGTGCTGCCGTCTTCCCACCAGATAGAGTCACCGTGCTTTGCGTGGCTTTCCATTCCGCTGCCAACACAGCACCAGAAATGGTCAAACGGGCTGGACCAGCTTCGGTAGGACCCGCTCATTAACGGCACCATATAGGCGAACATGCCGTCAGAGCGGCGCTGGTGCGCCATTATGTGGTTGAGATGGGCTCGCTCGTAATAGTCGAAATACGCGGCCTGCGGGCTATGGGCATACAGCTGACGGGTGAGCTTCAGCATGTTGTAGGTCGTGCACGCCTCGGCGCCGCCCTCGGCGATCGAGTTCGCGATGTTGTTGCGGTTCTGGAACATCTCGATGTTGTTGTTCGAGCCGGGGTAGTTCCCGCCGTTGCCTCCGTGGACGTAGGT
>JBJHCI010000206.1:0-4594 GCA_050485925.1 Maricaulaceae bacterium | reverse complement strand
GAGGGGTGCTTCGTGGAAGAGCGTGCTCTCGCCCGTCTCCACATCATAGCGGTAGATGGTGCCGGGGCGGTTGAAGCTGGCAAAGCTGTAAAAGGTCTCCGGGTTGTCGGGACGTCCATTGAAGCCGCCAGCTACACCGAGACCCGGCAATTCCACTTCTCGCACTTCGTCACCGGTGGGCGTGTAGACACGCACGACCGAACGCACGTCTTCGAATGTACGCACGATCAGATGGCCGCCGACATGGCTCGCCGCTGAGATCGGAAAATCGCTCTCGGGGATGATATCGGTGCGGATGGCGGGTTCGGACAGATTCACCGCCACGATGCGATGGTTGGGCGCATCCAGGTCGGTCGCGAAGAAGAAGGTTTCGCCATCATTGCCGACATAGGAATGATTGTTTTCAAACCCTTCAAAGATTGCCACCGGCTCGGCGTCCGGGGCTGTCAGGTCGAGAATATGGATCGCATTGCCGTCAGTGCCGGCCGACGAGTAGATGAACAGATAGTCCCCGTCATCGCTCACGCCCCCGCGCCAGCTCACTTCCGGGTTTTCCGGATCGGACATGATCAGACGGTCCTCGCTCTGGTCGGTGCCCAGCGCGTGGAAATAGATGGCCTGATCATGATTTAGCGAGGTGAACTCTTCGCCTGTCTCGGGCTGGGGATAGCGCGAGTAGAAGAAGCCCGACCCGTCCTTTGCCCAGGAGAGGTTGGAGAACTTGATCCACTCCAACTGGTCTTCCAGCCGCTCCCCCGTTTCCACATTGATCACCTGCGCCGTACGCCAGTCTGACCCGCCATCCTGCAGGAAATAGGCAACATGGCTGCCGTCCGGGCTCGGCCAGGTGCCGGCCAGAGCGACGGTGCCGTCCTCTGACAGCGTGTTCGGATCGATGAGGACGCGCGCTTCGCCCTCAAGACCCTCCTGCACCATGTAGACGGACTGGTCCTGCAGCCCGTCATTATGGGAGAAAAAATAGCGCCCCTCGCGGCCGGTCGGCACGCTGCGGCGTTCATAATTCCACAGCTCGCGCAGGCGCTCGGCGATCATCGCCCGGCCCGGCAGGCCCTCCAGATAGCGGCCCGTCACCGCGTTCTGCGCCTGCACCCAGGCTTCCACATCCGGACTGACCCGCACATCCTGTTCCAACCAGCGATACGGGTCTTCCACCGCAACCTCGCCGCGGGAAGCCGACTGGTAGATGTCTACCTGATCGACGCGCATCGTGGTGGGATAGATGAGGCGCTGCTGGGTATGGGCCGCACCGGCGACCACCGCGCTGGCATCACCCTCGCCATTGGGTATCTGTTCGCCGCACGCGGCCAGTACCACAATGCTTGCAAGAGAAAGGACAAGGCTGCGCTTCATCATGTCAGCTCCCCGAGTGTGAACATGGACGATTGTCGGTGGAAGTTAGGCAGGCGGGGGGAAATTGTCGACCTTCAGGGGCATTTGGCCCTATTTCTCCACGTCATGGATAGAGACGCGGCGCTTTCAGCTATGCCAGAGCCGTTTGCCCGCTGGTTTGCGAGCCGCGGCTGGCGGCCGCGCGCCCATCAGGTGGCCATGCTGGATGCGGCGAACGCAGGCGAGGATGTGCTGCTGACCGCGCCGACCGGTGGCGGCAAGACGCTGGGCGGCTTCCTGCCTTCGCTTGTCGATCTGGCACGTATCAGCGCTTCAGAGGGCAAAGCCCGGCCCCATCGCCTGCACACGCTCTACGTCTCGCCGCTGAAAGCCCTGTCGCAGGACGTGGCCCGCAATCTGACGAGCCCGGTCGAGGAGATGGGCCTGAAGCTGCGTATCGAGACGCGCACCGGCGACACCCCACAGTCCAAACGCGCCCGCCAGCGCGCCGCACCGCCGGACATCCTTCTGACCACGCCCGAACAGCTCGCCCTGTTTGTGGCGCAGGAAAACGGTGCCGCCTTCTTTGCCGACCTGCAGGCCATCATCATTGACGAGATCCACGCGCTCGCCCCGCAAAAGCGCGGCGATCTTCTCAGCCTCGGCCTGGCTGCCATCAACGCCTACGCCCCCACCGCCCGTCGTATCGGCCTTTCTGCGACGGTGAAGGATGTGGAGGGTCATGCCCGCTGGCTCTCGCGTGATCCGGGCGCTGAAACGCTCACCACCCGTATCGTGCGCGGCGAGGCGGGCGCCGAGCCTGAAATCGCCATCCTGACGCCGGAGGCGCGCATCCCCTGGGCGGGCCATATGGGCATTCACGCGATGGAGGCGGTCTATGAGGAAATCAGGGGCGCGCGTACCGCGCTCGTCTTCGTGAACACGCGCTCCCAGGCCGAATTTGCCTTCCAGCAGCTCTGGCGGCTGAACGAGGATGCGCTCGCAATCGCGCTTCACCATGGTTCCTTGAGCGTCGAACAGCGCCGCAAGGTGGAAAGCGCCATGGCGGCGGGACGATTGCGCGGTGGGGTGTGCACGTCCACGCTCGATCTGCGCAGTGACTGGGGCGATGTGGACCTTGTGATCCAGCTCGGCGCGCCCAAGGGCACGTCGCGCCTGATCCAGCGGCTCGGCCGGGCCAATCACCGGCTGGACGAGGCTTCGCGCGCAGTGCTGGTGCCCACCAACCGGTTTGAGCATCTTGAATGCCTGTCGGCGCGCGACGCGGTGGCCGAAAAAGTGCTCGATGGCGAGCCGTTAAAGGAGGGCGCGCTGGATGTGCTCGCCCAGCACGTGATGGGCCGGGCCTGCGGCGATCCGTTCACCGCCGACGGCCTTTACGCCGAAATCCGCACCGCCGCGCCCTATGCCCGCCTGCCGCGCGACACGTTTGACCGGGTGCTGGAGTTCGTGGCCACGGGCGGCTACGCGCTTGGCAGCTATGATCGCTTCCGGCGTCTGGTGCAGGGCAGGGACGGGCTGTGGCGGGCGCGCAATCGTACCGTCGCCCAACGCCACCGGCTGAATGTCGGCACCATCATCGAAAGCCCGATGCTCAATGTGCGGGTGGTCTCCGCTGGCAAGGGGCCGACGCGCGGCGGCCATCATCTGGGCCAGCTCGAAGAATGGTTCGCCGATCAGCTGACTCCTGGAGACACCTTCCTCTTTGCCGGTCAGGTCCTGCGCTTTGAGGGCACCAGCCAGACCGATCTTTTCGTCAGCCGGGCGGGGGGCGAGGACCCGAAAGTCCCCTCCTGGCAGGGCGGCAAGTTTCCCCTTTCCACCTATCTCGCGGAACGGGTGCGCCGCCTCGTCTCTAACCCCAGTGAATGGAAGAAGCTCCCCGGCCAGATTCGTGAGTGGCTGGAAATGCAGGAAGCGCGCTCGCGCCTGCCAGCGCCGGAGCGGCTGCTGGTGGAGACCTTTCCGCGCGCGGGCAAGCACTATCTTGTCTGCTACCCGTTTGAAGGCAGGCTTGCCCATTCCACGCTTGGCATGCTGCTGACCCGGAGGTTGGAGCGCGCAGGCCTGAAGCCGCTGGGCTTTGTGGCCAATGAATACGCGCTTTCGGTCTGGGGGCTGGAGGATATGGCGGGCGCTGATTTTGCGGCGCTCTTTTCGCCCGACATGATGGGCGATGATCTGGAAAGCTGGCTGGAGGAAAGCGTGTTGATGCAGCGCACCTTCCGCAATTGTGCGCTGATTTCCGGCCTGATCGAGCGGCGCTTTCCGGGGCAGGAGAAGACGGGCCGTCAGGTCAGCTTTTCTGCTGACCTTATCTACAACGTGCTGCGCGAGCATGAGCCGGGCCACATCTTGATGCAGGCCGCGCGCACCGATGCGGCGACGGGCCTTCTCGATATTCGCCGCCTGTCGGACCGGCTCGCCGCGATTGATGGCCGCATCGATGCGGTGTCACTCGACAGGGTCTCCCCGCTCGCGGTGCCTGTCATGCTCGAGATCGGGCGCGAGCCGGTCTATGGCGAGGCCCACGAGGCCATTCTGGAAGCGGCGTCTGAAGACCTGATCGAAGAAGCGATCCGACTTGACTGAAGGTCCGGCACCGAGCATAGACCTGCGCATTATGATCTAGCACCTTTCCGGCGCCGTGCGCCGTCTCCGCTCCAGAACAGCTCTTCAGAGAACGCTTGTCGGCCACCGGCCGGAAGTGTGAAAGGCCGATCCACCATGCATGGACCTGATCTGATGAACCCGCACCCCATGGCGGGCTTTCCACGCGTCTGCTTCCTCAAGCCCGTCATCAAAAGGGCCAATATCGAAGTGGGCGAATACACCTATTACGACGATCCAGATGCGCCGGAATCCTTTGAGGATAGGAACGTCCTCTATCATTACGATTTCACCGGCGACCGTCTGGTGATCGGGCGCTTCTGCGCAATCGCCACCGGCGTGACCTTCATCATGAACGGCGCGAACCACGCGCTGGACGGCATCTCCACCTATCCGTTCCAGATATTCGGCGGCGGCTGGGAGGCGGGCTTTGAAGAAAGCTCGCTCGACAACGGCTATCGTGGCGACACCATTGTCGGCCACGATGTCTGGATCGGGCGGCAGGCCGTCATCATGCCCGGCGTGCGGATCGGTAATGGCGCGATAATCGCCGCGCACAGCGTCGTCACGCGCGATGTGCCGGACTATGGCATCGTCGCGGGCAATCCGGCTG
>JBJHCI010000205.1:0-4620 GCA_050485925.1 Maricaulaceae bacterium | reverse complement strand
TTTGCCGGATCGGTGATGGCGGGCAGTGCCAATAACGGCATGCATGCGGCCAACGGGCTGGCCGCGCTCTTCATCGCCTGCGGGCAGGACGCGGCCAATATCGCCGAATCCCACACTGCGATGACGTTTGTACGGCTGGAGGATGAGGGGGAGACCTATTACTGGTCGATCACCCTGCCGGCCCTGATCGTGGCCACGTTTGGCGGGGGTACCCAGCTTCCGACGCAGGGCGAGTGCCTGGATATTCTGGGATGCCGGGGCAAAGGCAAGGTAGGCCGCTTCATTGAGATCTGTGCAGCCACCGTACTGGCGGGAGAGATATCGCTGGCGAGCGCGGTCGTGGCGGGGGACTGGGTGGAGAGCCACGACCGGCTCGGCCGCAATCGCTGACCTTGAGGGGGAGGTCAGCGGATCAGTTGAACAGCTCCAGCTGGCGGGCTTCACTATTGAACGGCGCGATTGCCACCGGGCCTGTCTTCAGCCTGCGGGTTCTCAGCGCTGGGTGGCTGACCGGCAGGGTATCCGGCGTTTCCACCAGCTCCAGATGCAGCGCGCCTGCCTTTGTACGGATCGCGCCTTCGGGCCGGCCCAGAATGAGCGAGATGCGTTTCAGCGGCACGCCGCGCTGGACCAGCGCGCGCAGTTCACGCTCATCCTCATAGCGCCAGCGCTTGCCCGCATTGCGGGCATAACCGCCGCCGGACGCCTTGATCTTGGACGCATAGGACATGGCGATGCTCCTGTTCTAACTAAGAACATAAGCGGAACATTAACCAAAGTCAAGGGATTGTGGATAAAATCCTACCAGCTGCCGGTGTTTTCCATACTGGCCCAAGGTTCTTTCGCAGGCAGGCTTTCGCCCTCCTGCAGGAGTTCAACCGAGATATTGTCCGGTGAGCGCACGAAGGCCATGTGGCCGTCACGCGGCGGACGGTTGATGGTGTAGCCCATGCCCTGCAGGCGGGCACACAGCGCGTAGATATCCTTCACGCGGTAGGCAAGGTGGCCGAAATTGCGCCCGCCTGAATAGGTTTCCGGATCCCAGTTATGGGTCAGCTCGATACAGGGCAGACCCGCCGGGAGTGAGCCAGTTTCCGGCACGCCGCCCGCGGCGGCAATGTCATCGGGGGAACACAGGAAGATCAGGGTGAAGCGGCCCTTCTCGCTATCCATGCGGCGGACTTCTTTCAGACCCAGCCCCTCGCAATAGAAGCGCAAGCTCGCGTCCACATCGCTGATGCGCACCATGGTGTGAAGATATCTCATCAATCAGTTCTCTTGCTTGCTTGCCTTGAAAGCTAGCTAGTCACCACTGCCATCACCAGCGTTGGCGCTACTATCGGCGCCACCGTCTGCGTCCACGTCGGGTCGCACGCGGCGCGCCCATTTGGGCCTGCGCCGCCAGCCGGTCTCTTCGGGTATGGGTTCGCCGCGCGCGCGGGCAAGAGCGTGACTGAAGGGCTCAGGCGCACGCGTATGGTGAAAGCGCGCCAGCAGGAAGGCAGGAAAAGCGCCTATCGCCACCACACCGAAAAATACCGTGAACATGAAGACATAGCCGCCCCGCCCCGCCCAGTCCGCAGCGCCGCTGGCATACCAGATCTGGTCGTAGAGCGCCGGGATCGCCAGCAGGGCGACGGGGCTGAGCCCGATCGCGATGGCGCAGGCGCCGGCCAGATAGAAGGCCCAGCGCGGGGCAAAGCTTCTCACATAGAGCCGGAGAAACTCATCGCGTGAAACACCCTTGACGCTGGAAGGCTTGGTGGCCGCGCGGTCAGCGTACTCGTCTGCCGCATCGCGCCGCAGGACGCGCAGGCGGAATATGCCGTAGCTCAGGCAGGCGAGGATAAAGACGGCAATTGTACCGAGCAGAAGCTGAAGCGATAGATCGTACATGCTGCGCTATTTAGCGCGTCGCGGCCTCATATGCGAGCATGGCGCGCTTACGCTCCAGACCCCAGTGGTAGCCGTTGAGCCGTCCGTCACTGGCCAGCACGCGATGGCAGGGGATGAGCCAGCTGACCGGGTTCGCGCCGACCGCCGCGCCGACCGCGCGGCTGGCCTTAGCAGTGCAAACCTCTCGGGCAATATCACCATAGGAAGTAGTTTCACCCGGCGGAATGGCCAGAAGCGCGCGCCAGACCTGCCGCCGCCAGGGCGTGCCGTAGAGCGCCAACGGGATGGGAGCCGAACCGCCTTCCCCGAAAATGCGCGTGGCATAGTCACGGGCCACGGCCTCATCGCGCTGGAAATCCGCCGCCGGAAAGCGGTTCTTCAGATCGTCTTCGGTCTCGCGCTCTTCGCCGGGATCAGCAAAGCCCAGCGCAGAGAGGCCTCTTGGCGCGACGAGGAACACGCCGGTGCCGAAAGGGGTCGGCGCGTGGCCTACGCGAAAGGTCAGGCCCTCGCCAGCGCTGCGGGCATTGCCAGGCGTGACGGCCTCTTCGGCGATGAAGACATCGTGCAGGCGGGACGGGCCGGAAAGCCCGGTCTCGAATGCGGCCTCCATCACGCTGGCACCTTCGGCCAGCAATCGCCGGGCGCTGGCATGGGTCAGTGCGGCAACAAGGCGCTTCGGGCTGGCCCCTGTCCAGCGGGTGAAGACGCGCTGGAAATGGTGTGGGGAGAGGCCTGCTGCCTCTGCGATGCGCTCAAGGCTTGGCTGTTCATCCCAGTGCGCGGCAATGAAATCGAGCGCGGCATTGATGCGCGGATAGTCCTGCGCCCGCAAGGCGAGCTCGGCGGGGGGGTGGGTCATCGTGCTCATGGTGCCAGAATGGCCGGCAGCGGCTAGGCCGCGCCACCTGTTTCTTGCGCAAATCCCGCGCGGGCCGATTTTGCCTTCTCCAGCGCATGTGATACGGCCTCGGCCAGTTCCTTGCGCTCGCGCGGGGAAAGCATGGCACCGATAATGAGACATTTGCCCATGGCGGCGAGCCGGGCCTGCACACCGCCGCGCCGGCTTTCGCTAAGCTCAACACGCGTCCAGGCGGCGGGCAGGCGGTAAAGCGTTTCATAGCCGGTCGGCCAACGACGGATCACGTCTATGTGTTCGGGCGTGATGTGGACGCGTTCGCGCTTTCGCCCGGCCCGGTAATTCAGCCGGAAGGCGAGCCAGATGATCAGCACGTCGAGGCCAAAGAATCCCAGCACAGGCCACGCCCCGATGGAGGCAAAGGCGATCCCCGCGGTAAAGCTGATAGCGATCACTGCACCCATCAGCGCCAGAAAGGCGGGATTGCTGAGCGACCGGTTGGGCCGGATTTCGGCGTCCATAAGTACGGTGTCATCCGCGCCGGGTTGTTGCCAGCTGAGCGGGCGACCATGGGTCTCAATGGGCCAGTTTTCTATGCGGACATCGCTGTGCATCGGCCATCAAGATAGGCCGCACGCGCCCGTCTGGCGAGGGGGCGGGGTGCGGCGATTGGGCCGTTTCTCTTCCACTGCATGCTGTCACGAAGATGAACGTGATCGCCTTTCGCCAGCCGCAATTTGCCTTTAGCCATAGATAGTAATGACCCGGGATTTTGATGAAGGATCAAACCCCATGATGCATTCGTTCGCTACGGCTCTGGCTGCCCTGATGACGGGTTGGGCCTCGCCCCAGCCTGCCCCTCTGCCACAAGTTCCCGTTCGGGCCGAGGAAGAGGCTGAAGAAGCGCTCGAAATCCTGCCGCCAGCCGAAATCGTGGAGCGTTCGGGCCGCGATGCAGCGGTTGAACGGGAGCGTGCGCTGGAGATCTTCGCCGCCATCACCACGATGGAGGCGCGCTTCCGTCAGGTGAACGCCGATGGCAGTGTGAATGAAGGCGCGCTGGCGCTCTCGCGTCCCGGTCGGGTGCGCTTTGCCTATGATGCGCCCTCGCCTTTGCTTATCGTGGCAGATGGCTCGACGGTTGCCATTGCCGACAGCGCGCTGGAAACTGTGGACCGCGCGCCGATCCGCGCCACCCCGCTACGCTGGCTTCTCGCGCCTGCTGAGGAGCTGGAGCGCTCCGGCGCCATTGTGGAGACGGGCCGGTTCGATAACCAGCTCTATGTCACGCTGGTGGACCCGGAAGGCGAAGCCGAGGGGCGCGTCACGCTGGTGCTCGATGATACCGATCCGGCAGAACCCGCTTCGACCGTCGCGCTCAATGGCTGGTATGCTGTGGATTCGCTCGGCAGCATCACACAGGTGAGTTTGAGCGATGTGCGCCTCGGCGAACGCGCCGATCCGCGCCTCTTCATCCTGGATGATGACATGTTCTCCTCGCGGCGGCGCGGGCGGAGATAGCAACTCCCTAATGCGCCTGCCCCCATGTCGACGCCGCCTTGGCCTCCACCACCAGCGGCACGGAGAGATTGACCGCAGGCAGGGCCGCCTTGCCCATCACCTCCTGCACCAGCGGGATCAGCGTATCGGCCTCATTTTCAGGGCATTCAAAGACCAGCTCGTCATGGACCTGCAGGAGCATGCGCGCTTTCAGGCCCGCCTGCTCGATTACCGCGTCCATGCGCGCCATGGCACGGCGGATGATGTCGGCGGCTGAGCCCTGAATGGGTGCGTTGATGGCCTGACGCTCGGCGAACTGGCGCATGGCCGGGTTCTTGTCCTTGATGCCGGGGAAGTGGCAGCGC
>JBJHCI010000204.1:0-4627 GCA_050485925.1 Maricaulaceae bacterium | reverse complement strand
GGATATGGCCGGTGCTCATGACAGCGGCGGAGCGGTGGACTGGTCGCGGGCGGGCAAAGGCGGCTCGTTTGACGGCGGGGATTTCGACGCGGCGGCGCACGCGACACGCGAAAAGACATTGCGGGAGCATCTGCACGACCAGCTCGCCGATCTGGTATTGGCCCCGTCCGACCGGTTGATCGCCGCCCATCTCATCGACCTGGCCGATGATGATGGCTATATGCGCGCCGATATCGACGAGACGGCGGAGCGCCTCGGTGTCACACGCTCGGAGGTGGAGGCACTTCTGGACCGGTTGCAGGGTTTTGAGCCAGCCGGCGTGATGGCGCGCAACCTGCAGGAATGCCTTGCTATCCAGCTGAAAGAGCGTGACCGGCTGGACCCTGCCATGGCGGCCCTTGTCGACAACCTGTCCTTACTGGCCAAGCATGATTATGCGGGTCTGAAAGCAGCCTGCGAGGTCGATGGCGATGATCTTGAAGACATGATCGCGGAAATCCGCCGCCTGACGCCCAAGCCGGGCCTGGCGTTCGGGGCCGATACCACGCGTGCCGTCGAGCCGGACGTGTTCGTGCGCGAGCGCCCCGATGGCAGCTGGGCGGTGGAGCTCAACACCGACACCCTGCCGCGGGTGCTGGTCAATAACCGCTATGCCGCGCAGGTCACGGGCAGCGCCCGCTCTGCAGAAGAAAAGACCTTCATCACCGAATGCGCGCAGAACGCTTCATGGCTGGTCAAGAGCCTCGACCAGCGCGCGCGCACCATACTGAAGGTCTCCAGCGAGATCGTGCGCCAGCAGGATGCCTTCTTCGCTAAGGGCGTGGCCTGGCTGCGTCCGCTGAACCTGAAAACGGTGGCCGATGCGGTGGGGATGCACGAATCCACGGTCAGCCGTGTGACCTCCAACAAGTATGCGGCCACGCCGCGCGGCCTGTTCGAGCTGAAATACTTCTTCACCTCGTCCATCGCGTCTGCCGATGGCGGAGAGGCCTATTCGGCGGAAGCTGTCCGATACCGCATCAAGGC
Source organism: Maricaulaceae bacterium (assembly GCA_050485925.1). Classification (GTDB taxonomy): domain Bacteria; phylum Pseudomonadota; class Alphaproteobacteria; order Caulobacterales; family Maricaulaceae; genus Glycocaulis. The sequence goes on along the minus strand of JBJHCI010000204.1, from coordinate 3,601 downwards.
CATGATCCAGGCCGAGACCGTGGATGATATCATGAGCGATGATGCCATTGTGGACCGTCTGCTGGCCGATGGCATCGAGATCGCCCGGCGCACGGTGGCGAAGTACCGGGAGGCGATGAACATCCCGTCCTCGGTACAGCGCCGCCGTATGATGAAACGCTAGCGCGTACACCCCGCAACAAGGCCCGCCGCTTCGGCTGCAATCCGTTCCAGCGCATCCTGTGCCATGGCATGGGGCGCTGTTGCGTATTCGTTCGGAAGACCGGTTTCGCTTGTCTGGAAGAGATGGTTTACCCCGTCCACCGTCAGGGTGCGGGTAGGAAGGCCCTCGCGGGCGGCCAGAACACGGCTTGTGTTGATCTCCGGCAGGACTTGTAAATCTCTGCCGGCAAAGATCGCCGTTACCTGCCCGTCGAAGGAGGCCATGGCGGCCGCCGGGTCCAGCGCCTCTGCTGCCTGCACATATGCCTGCCCCCAGAACTGCGCCTGCTGACGGGCCGCCCCGGCCGGAATGCCGTGGGCCAGAAAGGCGGCTTCAACGGCGTCTACCGCCTCACCTGGCGGAGAGGTGCGCAACGCCTCCAACATGGCCAGCTGACGGGCGCGCGTCGCCTCAACCACGTCATCACCGGCTCCCATGGCCCGGTTCATCACCTCGCCCTGTTCAAGAAGGGTTTCCTCCAGAGACCCTGCCTGCCCCGCCAGCATCAGGATGAAATCCGGTTGGCTGTCAGCAGGCGTGAGAAAGGCGATGATCCCGCCCTCCGAATGGCCGGAAATACCGACACATTGCCCGTCAATACCGTCCTGCGCGCGTAGGAAGGCGAGGGCGGCTCCGGCATCGCTGCCCAGCTCGCGTGGACCGGAAGCCGGCGCGGCATCCGATCCGCCCATGCCCCGATCATCAAGGCGCAGGCTGGCAATCCCGGCCTGCGCATAGGCCTCGGCCAGCACGGCGAAGATGCGGTGATGGCCTATCGTTACATCCCGGTCCTGACTGCCTGAGCCGTTGAGCATCAGGACGGCCGGGTGCGGTCCCGCGCCTTCGGGAAGGCGCAGCGTGCCGGCAAGGCGCACACCGGCATCGACGAATACTTCACGTTCGCCTGGGGCAAGCTCCGGGCCCGCCGCCTCGAACGCACCACGTGCCATTTCCAACGGAAACTCGGCCCCGCCCTGATGGAATATGCCGTTCAGCCGGCCATCCTGCAGAACGGCCGCATAACGCGCGCCCATCGCGCTCATAACGACATCGAGATTCCGACCGTCAAGGCTGATCTGGGAGGCTGGTATTTGCGCACCGCCCTGATCGAGCGACACCATCACGCCAGTGTAGCCGTCCACGCCTTCCTCGATGCGTAGTTCGAGGCGCAACTGGGCCGCACCGACATCCAGTGTACCGTGCCAGATGCCCGCAAAGCGCTCATCACGCGCCTGCGCTCCAACGGTTATTACAAGGCAGGCCATAGCGGCCAAGAGTGCCCGAAGCATGTGTTTCTCTCCCTAATTTGTCACTTTCAAATTAGCATTGCCGCTAATTAGCATATATGCTAATTAAAAACCTGTCATGGACGTTTTCGATGCCCTTGCTCATCCGGTTCGCCGGGACGTGTTGCGCTTGTTGCGTGGCGGACCGATGACAGCGGGCGAACTGGCAGCCCGGTTCGAGGTGTCCAAGCCGACCATGTCGCGTCATTTCGCGACGCTGAAGGAAGCGGGTCTCATCCAGGCGGAGAAGACGGGCCAGACCATTCGCTACAGGTTGAACACCAGCGTTGCCGATGAGGCCGTTTCCCTGGTCATGGGGCTTCTGGGGCCGCGCAGCAGGAAGGGTAGGGCATAGGAATGATTCTCCGGGGAGTGATGCTGAGCCTGCCGCCATTTCTGGTCATGCTGGCGCTGGCCGTATGGGGCTGGATAGTGACGCCCGAGGGTACCCAGGTGCCTGTCCATTTTGCCATTGATGGCAGCGTGAACCGGTACGGCTCCAGGCTGGAGGCGTTCGCCCTTATCCCGGCGGGAGCGTTGGCCTTGAGCGGCCTGTTTGCGCTGGCGCCGTTGATAGATCCGCGCAGAGCCAATCTGCAGCGATCACGACCGCTCGTACTGGTCAGCTGGGCCGGTGCGATGTGGTTGCTGGCGCTGGTTCAGGGCGTCATCACACTGACAGTGACCGGCGTGCTGGCCGATGCCGGCTGGATACCGCGCCTTGGCGGGGTGGCGACAGGTATGCTGTTTGTCGCAATCGGTAATGTGCTGGGCAAAGCGCGGCCGAACTGGTTCTTCGGCATACGTACACCGTGGACGCTCTCCTCCGACCGAGCATGGGACGTGGCCCATCGCTGGGGCGGCTGGCTGTTCGTCCTGGCGGGTCTTGTGAGCATCGGGGCGATGCTTGTTCTGCCCCTGACCGCGGGGTTTGTCGTGCTGATTGTGGCAATGCTCGGTGCAGCCCTGATCCCGACGGTCCAGTCCTATTTCGTATGGCGTTCAGACCCGGAGCGGGAGATGTATAGCGCGCCACCTGCGGACGATGATACACCCTGATCTGCGGCGGGGCTTGCGCAAGGGCAGCAAGAGCGCTTTATGAGTGCCGCACTGCAACAGGCTCTCTCCCGCCAAGGAACTTCGCCCATGTCCAAATCCGTCAAGAAGATCGTTCTCGCCTATTCGGGTGGGCTGGACACGTCGGTGATCCTGAAATGGCTGCAGGACCATTACGACGCGGAAGTGGTCACCTTCACCGCAGATCTGGGGCAGGGCGAGGAGCTGGAACCGGCGCGTCGCAAGGCCGAGAAGGCGGGCGTGAAGGAGATTTATATCGACGATCTGCGCGAGGAATTCGTGCGCGATTACTGCTACCCCATGGTGCGCGCCAATGCCGTCTATGAGGGCCAGTACCTGCTCGGAACCTCCATTGCGCGGCCCCTGATCGCCAAGCGGCTGGTCGAGATCGCCCACGAGACCGGCGCGGATGCCGTGGCGCATGGTGCGACTGGCAAGGGCAATGATCAGGTGCGCTTCGAGCTGGGTGTCGCCGCGCTCGACCCTGATCTCAAATGTATTGCTCCCTGGCGCGAATGGGACCTCAATTCGCGCACCAAGCTGATCGCCTATGCCGAGGCCAATGGCATCGAGGTGGCGATGGACAAACGCGGCGAGGCTCCGTTCTCGGTCGACGCCAATCTCTGGCACACCTCGTCTGAGGGCAAAATTCTCGAAGATCCGGCCGAAGAGGCCTCCGACATCGTCTATCAGCGCACCAACGATCCCGAAACCGCGCCGGACAAGCCCGAATACGTGACAATCGGATTTGAGCGCGGTGATGCGGTGTCGATAAATGGCGAGGCGCTTTCACCTGCAAGTCTGCTGACCAAACTCAACGAGATGGGCCGCGTGCATGGCATTGGCCGGCTGGATCTGGTTGAGAACCGTTTCGTCGGCATGAAATCACGGGGCATCTATGAGACGCCCGGCGGCACGATCCTCATGATGGCCCACCGTGGTATTGAACAAATCACGCTGGATCGCGGCGCGATGCACCTGAAAGACGAGCTGATGCCGCGCTATGCCAAGCTGCTCTATGAGGGCTTCTGGTTCA
>JBJHCI010000203.1:3811-4676 GCA_050485925.1 Maricaulaceae bacterium | reverse complement strand
CTCGAAATCGTATCTGTTCGGCATTCCATTCTCCCTTATGGCCGGCGTCCGGCTGTTTCGCCGCAAACACGTAGCCGGGCCATCCCGGTTCAGGCAAGCATAGTCGTGAATTCGGGATGGCGGATTTCCGACCGCCGGGGAGGGACGCGCAGACACCTCGCGCGGGAAGTGTGGAAGGCGCCGCCGCGTGGACAGGCGCGCGACAGCGTCCGCACCGGCAGGTGAGGGGGCGCGACGCCCCGTCGGGACAATGTCGGCACCGGCCGTTGCAAGCCCTGCAACAGCCCGATGCCGGCGCTTCCGCGAGCTCAGCTCCGCGCGCGTTCGTCTTCGCGAGAGTCTCAGGCGGCCTGCTGCGCGGCCGTGGTGCCCTCACGCGCGGCCTTGAGCGCCTTGGCCCACCAGACGAACTGGCCGAGCATGGCGCCGGCCTCGTCGTTGAGATGGGGGATCGCTTCGAGCGTCGTCTCGCCGTTGCGCACTGCCAGGTAGTCGGGAAGATGGATGTGCACGCCGTTGCGGATGGGGCCATCTGCAGCTCCACGACGTTGAGCCGGAGCTGCTCCACCGCCCGCGTGCCGCCGGTGCCGCCGTAGCCGACGAAGGCGGCCGGCTATCTGGCGTGCGCGGGGGAGATTGTTGGGGAGGCGAAATGAGCGAACGGTATTTCATAGACAGCGATGACGATGGGCACTGGTTTGTCATTCCCGTTGCGCGGCAACAGGAATGGAACGAGTGGCGCGACCTTCCCAGCGACGATGAGCGGGCATGGGATTATCCCTACTTCGCCCGAGCCGTTGGTGGTGTGCCGAGTCTCATTACGTTTGAGGTGGCCTATCACGAATAGCGACCAACCTTTAATAGC
>JBJHCI010000203.1:835-3801 GCA_050485925.1 Maricaulaceae bacterium | reverse complement strand
GCTCAGGCAGGTGGGGTTATTTTTGCGTTTGGAGATCCGGACAACAAACCGGCCAGCGGCTTTGGTCTGTTAGCCGCAAGCGTAGCCTGACTAAGCGTTTGGGTGCTATTTCAAAGCGGACATTGAGGCGGTCATGAAGCGCAAGCAGAAGCGGAACCGCTCACCTGTGGCGCGCGATCTGCGCACGCCGAAATACCGACCGCGAGTTGTTCGCGACAAGACAAAATACACGCGCAAGGGGCGGCCCAACAGGCACAAGAGCGGAACATAGTTTGTCCAGCTTTGCGCCGAAAGTGTCCAGCTTCCTAAAGCGCCGTTGATTTCATTGAGTTTTTTCTAGGTAGTGGTGCCCAGGGGCGGATTGGGCTTCTAGGCCAATAACCCATTGAAACTTCAATTCTTTCATTGCGCCTCTACAGGGGATGTTACACAGTCCGGTGTCGCAGCGCAAGGCATATGGTGCCCCTATAACCCCTACAGCGGCGGGAGCCGGGCGGCAGCCGGATGCTGTGGCTTGGAGGTTTCCTTAAAGGGGTTAGGCGGGGAGGGGGCAATGGTGCCTATAATAACCCTTGTGTATGCCTCTGAGTCTTAGCGCAAAGTGGCTGGGTTCGTCGCTCCTTCCGGCTGCCGCCCGGCTCTCTTGCAGGGAGGGGGCGATGACGGATAGAAGCCACCCCCGCAATGCCAAGACCACCATAAGGTCCCTCACCATGTCCACTCTCATCGCCTCCGTTTTCATGGTGCTTCTCCTTATGTATGTCGCCGCCATCGTGGTGACCGCCGTGCTCGGAGACCCCGAGTGGCCCGTGTGGGCCGGTCATGCGGCTCGCGGCGCGGAAGTCACCATGGTTGTGCTGCTGGTGGTCCTCATGGCCTCCATCGCTGGGGCCCCTGTCTGATCAAAGTGACCGGGTTGCGCCCCAGAAGTTCCCAAGGGTCAGACACCTGAGACGTAGTCGACGCGGCAAACAACCCGCCTGTTCCCCCGGTGGGGGCCTCGCGCATTCTGTCATAGGACAACGAGCGCGGCGCCGTCCGGCCGCCTGGACTTTGCCACCGGGCGGGCGCCTGTGTTGCACCTCCGGGCGGGCGGGGGTAACCATCGCACCACCGGCATGGGCCAGCGCACGCGCACCGGAGGCCGCCCCTTCGATCCACTGTGAGGTTAGGACCCCGCCATCCTATCGGGATCGGCGCCATTCTCTGTTACCTTTTCTCAAGATTGCATAACATCACTCCCCGCTATATGTTGTCGTGACATACGCAATCGAGCGAGGGAAGCCATGCAAGCCATAGCCTACATCCGCACCTCAAGCGCCGCGAATGTCGGGGAGGATAAGGACAGCTTCCGGCGCCAGCTTGAGGCAATCGAGGGTTACGCCCGGCGGGCGGGTCTCACCATCGTTGATACCTACTATGACGCGGCCGTGAGCGGCGCCGATCCCATTGACGCGAGGCCCGGCTTTTCCGCCCTCTTGGACAGGATCGAAGCGAACGGGGTCCGCACCGTCATAGTGGAGGACGCCAGCCGCTTCGCTCGCGACCTCATTACGCAAGAGCTGGGCATACTGTCGCTTATCAAGCGAGGGGTCACGGTCCTTACCGCCACCGGGGAGGACCTGACGCAAACCGATGATCCCATGAAGGAAGCGATGCGCCAGATTGCGGGCGTCTTCGCCCAACTGGAAAAGAAGCGCCTCGTTGCCAAGCTGAAGGCCGCCCGCGAGCGCAAGCGAATGGAAACCGGCAAATGCGAGGGACGGAAGGGCCATGCCGAATTGTGGCCCGACGTGGTGGCAGAGGCGCGGCGGTTGCACCGCCGGAGCCCCAAGACGGGCAAGCGCCGCAGCTTGCGCGACATATCGGCGGAACTGGCCAAGGCGGGCCACTTGAATGAAGCGGGGCGGCCGTTCAATCCGAAGTCCGTCAAGGCGATGCTTGCCGCCAGATAGGGCCTAGAAGCCACACAGAAGCCCATACAGGGGCGTTCCAATCTTGTCAGGGTTGGGGGCGCCCCTACTTCTTTTCGCCTGCCAGTGAGTCAGAATGGAGCCCCGGCAATGCGGAGCAACGAGACTGTGAGTTTAGACCATAAGGATGTGAATGCGCTTCTGGCGTTCTTTGATGGTCTGTGTGACAGCGACAAACTCCCCGATCAATTCAGGGGGCCAATTAACGAGGAACCCGAAGACGCCTTTGAGCGGGTGGCCATCGCGGTCTTCCGGTTGTGCGGCGACGAAGGCGCGGCGTGTATCAATGAGTATTACGAGCTTGGGCTAGACGACGGCGCGGCGCTTGCCGCCTATGACCGGAACCCGCCGGCAAACGGCATTCCGTCGCGGGAAGCATATGTGGGAATGCTCTACGCCATCCTGTTCGCACAAGGGAAGGCAGAGGCGGCCCGGATCGAAGAATACGAACGCGAGCTAAAGACTGGGGACTAGCCCGAGTGACCATCCGCGAGCGAGCGGAGGCGCCGGCAACGCCTCACCTCCCCCAGCGCTGCCACGTCCCCGGCTGCCAGCGCCCCACGCAGCGGGCCGCCGGGCGTGGCCTGTCGGCGACCCATTGCCGCTACCATGTCCAGTTCAAGGCGCGACATGGAAGCTATTGGCGGCGGTCCTACTACGCGGCGGACCTGAAGCCCTTCCTCAAGGCTGCGCAGAGCCACATCCGGGCCAATCGGAACGATCTCTATATCGACCATGCCCTCATCGCGCTCCGCGATCTGCTGCGCGGCGCGGGCCGGGCCATCGTCGCGCCGGGCCTGAAGGGCAGGCCACCCAGGGAACGGGCAAGGATCGCGCTTGCCAGACTGAGGGAACGCGAGGTGCCGCCTGAACGGGTTCTCGCGGCCTGCCTCGCGGTCGCCGGCATCGTTGCCGAAGACCCCCACGCTCCCCGTGATCCCGAGTTCCGCACCGTCCAGGTGGCGAAGGCGGTGCACCGGCTGGCCTCCAGCC
>JBJHCI010000203.1:0-825 GCA_050485925.1 Maricaulaceae bacterium | reverse complement strand
GCATGTCCCGGTTCCCTCCCAGTTCCGGCCGCGTGCTGCGCCATCTGGGCAGCATGATCGAGGGCGCCTGCGAGTTCGTGCTGGACCGGCATCTCGCCTCGGTCCTCACCCTGAAGGCGGAGCGTTACGGGAAACTCGAAGCTCTCCCGCGCGGCGCATTCGCATTGCCGGGTCAGACCTCGTATCGGCCAATGTCGCCGGCTCCCAAACTGCGCCGGCTGCGCGAAACGAAGATCGCAGGCCGCATGGTCAAGCGGGTGATCGCCTATGAATGACACGACCCGTTCCCGCGAGAGATACCGTCAAGACAAGGGGGCCGCAGAACCTGAAACCTCCAGCCCGGTCACTCGGCGCCCCGCTTGCTCTCCGGCTCTAAGCGACCAACCCGAGGTCCCGCTTGCCGCTGGGCTTGAAGACCGGCCTTATGCCCCGCTGCGCTTCGATCCCTGGCTGACCGTGAGACCCGACTTCGCAGCCGCCGTCACGGGGGACCTGAAGCTCGACTTCACGGAACAAGGCGACGGCCGCCAGCGACGGCGCCGGCCGCGTGACCAAGCGGCACTTGAGGCTGTCCTTGCAGCCACCGTCGCGAATCTCGCCTATGCGGTGGTCGCCCAGGCGGACCCGCCGCAGATTGCCGTGACGCTGGCCAAGCCCCGGGGCAGCCGCAGCCGATACATGCGATCGGGCTTCAGGTCGCTCCCCCAGGTGCTGGAGCGGCTTTCGGCGGCCGGCCTCGTCAGGCTGGAGAAATCGCGCAAGCGGGGCCGGGCGAGCGTCATCGAACCGGGCGAGCGGCTGGCTGCGGCCGTGTCGGCTTGGGGC
>JBJHCI010000202.1:0-4677 GCA_050485925.1 Maricaulaceae bacterium | reverse complement strand
GAACGCGTTCGACCGCGCCGATAGCTGGCGCGCTGTAGTGCCGCGTCTGACCTTTCTGCCGTTTGTGGAATATGCGCTGGCAGTGATCGCGCTGCTCCTGTTCTCGCAGGCGCTGCTGGGCCCGCTTCTGGTCGATCCATTGAACCCTGATGGTGCCGAGGCGCTGCGCCTGGTCTGGCTGCCGGTTTATGGCCTGACCCTGCTCCTGGTGGCAGTACGCCCCCTGGCCTTGCTGGACGTGATGGTTAGGGCTTGGCCGCTTGTGGCGCTCGCGCTTCTGGCGGCGCTCTCCACCTTCTGGTCGCTTGATCCGGATATCACCTCGCGGCGGGCGCTGGCGCTGGCGTTCACCACCCTGTTCGGGCTGTGGCTGGCCGCACGGTTCGACTGGCGCGGGCTTCTGACCGTGCTGGCCATCACCTTTGCCATCCTGATGGCGGGCAGTGTGTTGGCAGGCGCGCTCTTTCCGGCGTTTGGCGTGATGCACGAAATCCACCCCGGCGCCTGGCGGGGCCTGTGGTGGGAGAAGAACACTCTGGGCGCGATGATGGGCTGGGCGATGCTGGCCTTTGCCGGCATGGCTGCTTTCGATGCGAAGCGGCGCATGATCTGGTTGGCCCTGCTGGTGCCTGCCTTTGCACTGGTGCTTCTATCCACCTCGCGCACGGCGCTGCTGGCGGCGCTGATTGCGCTCGCCGGACCGATGATGATCGCCATGGCGCGCCGAGATTTCACCTTCGGGGCCATGGCCGTAATGGCGGGTATGACCGGCGTGGGCCTTGCCGCACTGGTAATCGCGATTGGTCCGATGGTGCTGCTTGAGGCGCTGGGCCGTGATGCGACGCTGACCGGGCGCACCGATATCTGGGACGCGCTGTTCCGCCAGATGGCCGACCGGCCACTTCTTGGCTTTGGTTATGGCGTGTTCTGGCAGGTGGAGAACGGCCCGGCTTTTTGGGTCCGCCAGGAGACGGTCTGGCCTGTGCCGACCGCCCATAATGGCTGGCTGGAAACGGCGCTTTCCATGGGGCTGGCGGGCGTCGCGATTGCGGCTATTGCCTATCTCGGCGCGCTGACCAGCGCGGCCTGGCGGCTGTTTTCAGGCAACGAGACCTATTGGGCGCTGACCTTCCTCGTCATGTGGGGGCTGATCAGCTTTTCGGAGAGTAATCTGGCCGAACAGAACTCGATGATGTGGGTGATGTTCACCGCTACCGCCGCCAAGCTGGCTCAGCCGCGCGCCGCTGCCCCGTAGAAACGCGGGGCAAGGCTTTCCGCCCAGATCAGCTTGCCCACACCCTGCACCGCCTTGTCGATGCAAAGCGCGCCAGCTTTCGGCCCGCTCGCGAGGCAAGCGGGCAGGGCGGCAAGCCCGTATACAAGCGCCTGACCGGCCCCGATGGTCATCCAGCCGGCGAGCGCGGGGATGTTCACCTTGCCCGCATGGACGCAGTTCTGGCTCGCGCCCTGTCCATAGGCGAAGCTGCGCGCCAGCAGGTGTTTCCAGCGGACGCGGCGGCCTTCAATGAACTCGATCACTTCCGCCCGCGGCGACCAGCCGAAGCGCACGCCTTGCTTCTGCAGGGCAACGAAAAGCACGTCGTCCTCCCCACCTGTCTCGTTGGTACGTGGATCGAAGACCGGATCGGGCAGGGTGAGGGCAGCCCGGTCCAGAAGGGAATTTCCGCAGCCCCAGTCTCGGTTGCGGTAATCATCCGTCTCCGGCCCGGTGCGCGCATAGAGCCGCTCCAGCATCGCCGTCACCAGAGGACCCTGACCGGTGGCGAGGGGTGTGACAGGCCCGAACACGACCGGCGTATCCAGTGCCTGGCGGGTCTTTAGAAGGTTCTCCAGCCATTCGGGGCGTGCGGCCTCGTCATCATCCAGCTGGGCGACGAAACGCCCTGTAACGCGCGAAAAACCAGTATTGCGGGCGTGTGAGACCCCTGGCTGGGATTCGTGCACATAGACCAGCGGCACACGGAAATCGCGCGCCAGATCCTCCACCAGTTCGCGCGCGCTTGCCTCAGGGTCGTTATCGACCACCACGATCTCGTCGGGCCGGCGGGTCTGGCCGGTCACACTGGCAATGGCGCGGGCAAGGCCCAGTGGCCTTTTGAAGGTCGGGATGAGGACGCTGACCGTGCCGGGTGCGCTCATACCGCTTTCACCACTGCCGTTTCCAGCGCACGTGGTGCCAGATGGGAGAGTGCTTCGCCGACCGGCAGGACCGCGATACCGGCCTCTGCCACTGCGTCGCAGACGGTTTTCAGAAATTCCGGCGTGCAGCCCCACTGGGACGGGGTTTCGCGGACATCATGGCCGTAAAAGATCAGCCATCCAGGGCGTGTCTGAACCTCACGCACGGCAGCCAGCGCGCATGCCAGCCCTGCCTTGCCGCCATCCAGCGGCACAGCCTTGAGGAGGTTCAGGTCGTCGCCCTTACGGTTGATGCCGGGGCGTACGCCGCGCATCGCGCCATAGCGGTCGGCGAGCGCCCGTTTTACCGCAGGGCTCGTCTCGCCATAGGGGAACGCGAAGCTGGAATCGGGCCGGTAAATGCCTAGGTCCATCAGCCCGGCGCGATTGCGTTCGCAATCGTCTGCGAACGCGTTTGCACCGGCTTGCGACGCATCGTCATGGGAGAAGCTGTGACAGGCGATCTCGTGCCCGCGCAAATGCAGGGCGCGGATATCGGCCTCATCCATCAAAGGGCCCAGATGATTGCACTGACCGGTAAAGCCTAGCGCGGTGTAGAAGGTGGCGCGCCAGCCATGATGCTCGATCAGCGGTGCGCCATTTTCACGGGCTGATTTCGGGAAATCGTCGAAGCTGAAAGACACTAGCGGCACATTGATGACGCTTTCCAATGGCCGGCGCGCGAGTACGCGCGCGACCAGCCGGTTCAACTTGCCTTTCAGGCCGGATGCCGGTTCGTAAACCGTGGTCATGGGCGTGCCTCCCCAAGCCAGGCCGCTTGCGCACTCCCAGCACCGAGCGCGCGGGCAGCACAGGCGCCCTTATACGCTTTCAGCGCCAGCATTCGCAATCGGACGGGCAGGGCGGAACTGCGTGCGATCGCGGGCGCGATGGCGATGACGGGGCCGCCGAGGCGCGTCTGTGCGATCAGCCGGGCAAAGCGCGCGCCAGGGAGCGAGGCATGCTCAGGATGGCTTGCGAGGAAGCGGGCATAGTTCGCGCCGCCTTCTGCATATTTCCCGATCAGCCGGTCCACGCCCTGCAGGCCGCCATGACCGGCCGGATTGTCGACATGGGCGAGACAGGCGGATTTGCTGGCACGTACCGCCCAGTCCACATCCTCCCAACCCCAGCCGGTATAGTTTTCGTCAAATGCCGTGCTCGCCATCAGGCTGGCGCGCACGGCAAGGTTCGATCCCGCAAACGCGCTGGCCCCGCGCCGCTCCCGCTTCTCAGCGCTGATCACATCGCCTGCTCGGGCTAAGGCCGCATGGACAGCGTGTTCGCGCGCGGCTTCATGTGGAAGCGTGTAACCGCCATAGGCGGCGTCGAACGTGTTTCCCGAGATGAGGTCCAGCCAGCGGGCGAGAAAGCCTTCGGGCACATCCATATCGGCATCGAGATAGAGCAACCACTCGCCCCTGGCGGCCTTGGAAAGCGCGTTACGTGCCCCTGAGCGGCCGAGATTGGCTTTCGAGCTGATCACCCGGACCGTCGCGTCGAGCGCTTCAGCGCGGCTCTGAAGGGCCCTTACGGGCGTTTTATCGGGCGAGCCATCATCGAACAGAACGAGTTCGGCGGCCGCGCCCATCTGCGCGGCGAGGGCGTGCATAAGGGGTGACGGGTCATCGCCGTGGAAAGGGACCAGAATGGAGAGGATCGGCGCGCTCATGCGCTTTTCCAATGCAGGCGGGCCAGGAGGGGCCGGGCGAGCACGGTTCGGCACCCTGCAATATCCAGCACCAAGGCGAGCGTGCCATAGACGCATGCGCCAGCAAGCCCGTGCGTGACGATATGCAGGACGGGATTTTCCGGCGCGGGCAGCCAGACGAGGGCTGCCGCCATCACGACGCTTGCGGCCGCAGCCTTGGTCCAGTTTTCCAGCGGCAAAGACAGGCGGAACACTTTCCGCCCGGCAATCGCGCAGGCAATCAAAGCGAGACCATAAGCTAGCACGGTGGCAAGCGCGGCGCCAACAAGGCCGAAGAAGGGGATGAGGGCGAGGTTCAGCACGAGATTGATCACCGCGCCGCCCGCCATCAGGCCGGCCATCAGTTTCGGTTTGCGGCCCAGAACGAAGCTTTCATGGAAGACATAGGTCATGAAGCCATTGAGCAGCGCGCCAAGCGCGATCAGCGGCATGATGCGCGCCGCGTCGCTGGCGAGGCTTTCGGCGATCATGAAGCGGGCAAAGGGTTCCGAGATGAGCGCGATGCCCATGGCGGCGGGAAAGCCGATCAGGCCCATCAGGGCGGCGGCCTGACGCAGAACGGCGCGCGCGGCGTCCTGGCCCTGATGCTCCAGCGCCTTGATGGCGAGCGGCCCCGCTGTCATGCCAAGCCAGACGAAGAGGATGTTGAGTGTGCGGTCGGTAATGCCGTAACCGGCTGCATAGGCACCCGTCGCCGCTTCGCCCATCAGGGCCGCGATCACGAAACGGTCTCCTGTGGAGAGCAGGTGCTCAAAGACGAGCGATAC
>JBJHCI010000201.1:0-4681 GCA_050485925.1 Maricaulaceae bacterium | reverse complement strand
ATGGCCGATTCCACCCTGTCCGCCAGATCGGGGCGGCCCAGTTGCAAGCGCAGCGCCATGGCAAGGCTCAAAATCGCCGCACACGGATTGGCAATACCCTTGCCCGCAATATCGGGCGCAGAGCCGTGGATCGGTTCATAGAGTCCCGGCATGCCCGGCTCACCGAGTGCGGCCGAAGGCAGCATGCCGAGCGAACCGGTCAGCATGGCCGCTTCATCCGACAATATGTCTCCAAAGAGATTGTCGGTGAGGATCACGTCGAACTGTTTCGGCGCACGAGCAAGCTGCATGGCACAGTTATCAGCATACATGTGGGAGAGCGCGATATCAGGATACTCACTGGCCGCCAGCGCTGTTACGGTCTGACGCCAGAGCAGGCCCGACTCCATTACATTGGCCTTGTCGACCGAACACACCGCGCCGCGCCGCTTGCGAGCTAGTTCGAAGGCCGTCCGTGCCACGCGCTCTATCTCGGTGGTCGTGTAGCTTTGGGTATTGAACCCGCGCTTCTGGCCACCCGGCAGGTCTTCAATACCGCGCGGCGTGCCGAAATACACACCTCCGATCAGCTCGCGCACGAAGATGAGGTCGAGCCCCTCGACAAACTCGCGTTTCAGGCTGGAGGCATCCGCAAGCGCGGAGAAGCAGTATGCAGGGCGCAGATTGGCGTAGAGCCCGAGCCCCTTGCGCAGGTCCAGCAGGCCCTGCTCCGGACGCAGATGATAGGCTACGCCTTCCCATTGCGGCCCGCCGACCGCGCCCATCAGCACCGCGTCAGCGGCCTTGGCGCGCGCCAGCACGGCTTCGCTCAGGGGTACGCCATGGGCGTCGATGGAGGCTCCGCCAATCTCCGCAATCTCGGTTTCAAGGCCGAGACCGTGCCGGGAATTGAGCGCACTGATCACACGCTGGACGGCCCCCATTACTTCCGGGCCGATCCCGTCACCGGGCAGAAGAAGGGCGCGCTTGGCCATGAGGAATGTCCCTGTTCAATTACAAGGACACCCTCATGACGCGCCGCAGCACGATGTGCAAGGCCCTACCGGGAAGCAGACCCTAATCCGCGTGCACGGCCAGCAGCGGAATGCGCGCGGCCCGCATGGCCGGCACGAACCCGCCAAGAAAGCCCACGATCACCGCGAGGATCACGCCCTGCATCACCGCATCGGGCGTTACCGCAAAGGCAAACACGATCTGTGTGAAGCCTGAGCCCAGCGTGGAGGCGCTGACCCCGTCAAACAGAACCCAGGTCGCTGCCGCACCGACGAGCCCGCCGAGAAAGGCAAGAACAACGGCCTCCACCATGGCCGCGATGAAGGCCGGGAAACCGCCAAAGCCGATCGCCCTCAAGGTTGCCAGTTCGCGCGTACGCGCATCGACCGAGGCGTACATCGCGTTCCAGGCACCGGCCAGCGCGCCTATGGCCATGGCAATGGCCAGCGGCCAGCCAAGGAACATGATGAGATTGGTCGTACCGCCGGCCGAACGGGCGAAATACGCGCGCTCGGAAAGCACTTCGAGATTCAGCTGCGGCTCGTTCTCCACGTACTCACGCAGCTGCTCGATGGCATCGGGGGAGGTCAGACGGGCGCGTATTGTCTGCACGCTGGAGCCGCGCTGATAAAGGTTCTGCACCACGCCCAAATCGGTCCAGACTTCGGAGTCAAATACCGATCCGCCGGTGGAGAAAACGCCCACCACCGTCCACTCATTCGTGCCCAGCCTGATGGTCTCGCCCAGGCCGAACCCGTCAAACTCACGCTGCACGCTCGCACCTACTACAAGTTCGCCCGAGCCGGGCTCGAACATGCGCCCCTCGACGAGGTCAAACTGCGGGCGCAGCCCCGGCCCGTGCAGGCCAAGGCCACGCAGGGCCAGATTGGCGCGGGTCTGCGTGGTACGCTTGATACCGTCGGCCACGACATAGAGCTCCGAGGAGATAAGCGGTTCGCCCTCAGCGCTGGTCGCTATACCCGGTGCGACTTCCAGAAGGCGCACCTCGTCCCGGCTGACGTTTGAGTTCATCTCCGCCATCGCACCGCCACGCAGCATGATCGCTACGTCGTCTGAGCCTGCCCCGTCAACGGTTGCGCGAAAGCCGCTGGCCATGGCCATGAAGCCGAGCAACACACCCACCACCAGGGCAATGGAGAGCACCGTGGCCAGCGACATCCCCCAGCGCTGGGGGATGGAGCGCAGATTGAGAAGCGTCACCGCTGTGGTTTGCTTGAACATGACGTATCTCCTCAGATCTTGCCGAGTGCTTGGGAAATGCGCACCTGCATGGCATTCCACGCTGGCAGCAGGCCCGTGATGAGGCCCAGGGCCACCATGAAGGCGATAGCGGAAAGCGCGTTCATCCAGGTTAGGCCGAAGCTGGGCAGGAAGCCCGCCAGCGCTGTCGAGGCCGCACCGGCCGCCAATGCCGCCAGACCCAGACCGATCAGCCCGCCGATGAAGCTCAAAAGCAGCGCTTCCCACAGCACCATGCGGAAGATGCGCGGCGCGGTAAACCCGAGCGTTTTCAGGACCGCAATCTCGCGCGTGCGCTCATTGACGGCCATGACCATGGTCGTGCCGACAATCATCAAGATGGTGGCGAAAGCCGCGCCGATGACCCAGGTCAGAATGAGGCCGATATTGCCGAATTGTTCCATAAAGGCCTCGTTGAACGCGGCCTCGGTCGTTGTGGAGGTTTCAGCCGGCGAGTTGGCAAACAGCGCATCGATATCCTGGCTGATCCGGTCGTTCTGGCTGGCATCCTCGGTGGTGATGGTGATCCAGTGGAAGCTGTCCCGGCCAAACAGCAGGCTCTCATTGAAATACTCGTAGTGGAGCATGAGATAATTGGTCGGATAGGTGCCTTCCGGATCGTCGAAAATGGCGCAGATATCCAGCTCCCATGCCTGACTACCGTCCTGCTGCTGCCAGATATTGGACATGAGCGGGATACGCTCGCCCACGGACCAGCCATACTGGGTAGCCAGTGCCTGGCCTATCGCGGCGCAGGTGCGCCCCTCGATAAAGGCCGTGCGCTGATCGTCCTGAAACACCAGTTCGGGATAGGCCTCGACATAGCTTTCCGGATCGACCGCA
Organism: Maricaulaceae bacterium; assembly: GCA_050485925.1. Lineage (GTDB taxonomy): Bacteria > Pseudomonadota > Alphaproteobacteria > Caulobacterales > Maricaulaceae > Glycocaulis. The sequence goes on along the minus strand of JBJHCI010000201.1, from coordinate 1,585 downwards.
AAGCTCTGCACGAAATTCTGCGGCTCCTGATAATAGCCGCCAAACCAGCTGGCCGGGGCGACCGTGCGCACGCCCTCCACCTGCTGGATACGGCCCCAGTAGGCGTAAGGAAGCGCCACGGTGAAATTGATCCTGTTGACGGTGACCAGCCGCTCCTGCGCGGCACCGGACATGCCCATGGTAAACGCGTTCTGCATCGCGCCGAGCATGCCGTAGATCAGGAAGGCGATGAGGATGGAGACCATGAGAAGAATGGCCCGCAAACGTTTGCGGAACAGATTCTTGCGGACAAGGGTTGCGTCATTCATCAGGCTTTCCCCTTCTCCTCGAAGCGGCCCTTATTGAGGTGCAGCTCACGCTTGGCATAACTCGCAGCTTCCGGGTCGTGCGTGACCATGATGATGGTTTTACCCATCTCCGCGTTGAGAAGCTGCAATGTCTTGAGGATTTCATCGGCTGTGGAGCGGTCAAGATCGCCGGTCGGTTCGTCGGCCAGCAGCACTTTGGGGTCAGCCACAATAGCACGGGCGATGGCCACACGTTGCTGCTGACCACCAGAAAGCTGACCCGGGCGGTGACGGGCGCGCTCGCCCATATCGACAATATCCAACGCAGTTTTCACCCGCTCCTTGCGCGCCTTGCCCGACAGGCTGGTGAGCAATAGCGGCAGTTCCACATTCTGCGCGGCGGTTAGTGTCGGCATGAGATTGTAGAACTGGAAGATGAAGCCGGCATTGGCCGCCCGCCATTTGGCCAGCCTGCCTTGGCTCATATTGTCAATACGCTGGCCTTCAAACAGCACCTCGCCTGAGGAAGGCTTGTCGATACCGCCCAGAAGGTTCAGGAGCGTCGTCTTGCCCGAACCGGACGGACCCATGATGGCGATGAAATCGCCGGTCTGGATCGTCATGTCGAGCGCTTCAAAAATCGTGACGCTCTCCTTGCCGCGCGTATAGCGCTTGGAGAGGTCTTTCAGCTCATAAAGCGGGGAGGTTGCGTTCATTGTCCTGTCCTCGGGTTTGTTGCGTCCGCCAGCCCGGACGGCCTATTCGATGAATGTCACGCGCGCGGCCATATCGGGAAGGATGCGCGCATCGCGCTCTTCCAGGGCTACACGCACCTTGATCGTTGCCCGGCTGCGGTCTGCCGTCGGGATGATGGCCTCGACGCGCGAGGCGATACGCCAGTTGGGATAGGCGTCCAGCACGGTTTCCACCCGTTGTCCGGGGGTGACGCGCTGGATCTGGCCCTCATTCACATCGACCTCGATCTCCAGAGAATCCATGTCCACGAGCGTGGCCACGCCGGTACGGGTGAACCCGCCCCCGGCAGAGCCCGGAAACAGGATTTCACCGACCTGCGCATTCTTCGCGATCACCACGCCGGCAAAGGGCGCGCGCACGGTATGGCGGGCGATCAGATCCTGCTGGCTGGTCAGGCGCACGCGCGCACTGTCCAGCTCGGCCTGCGCCGCACGCAGCTCGGAGCCCTGGGTATGCGCCGCCACGCGCTTCAAGGCATCGGCCAGGCCGGCCGGGTTGCGGGTATACTGCACCGCGCTGGCATCGGCGAGAAACTCGCGCTG
>JBJHCI010000200.1:0-4697 GCA_050485925.1 Maricaulaceae bacterium | reverse complement strand
TTTTTTAATGATACGGCGACCACCGATATCTTCTTGGCTCTGATCGTGGGCAGCGTAATATGTGTTTAAGAGTCAGGGCCGACACCAATCAGCGCGAGGGCATTTTCGCGGATCTTCATGGCGGCTTCACCCGTCCGCCCAAGCCGATGAGCCCGTCAAACCTGCGCATGTTTGAATGGACGCGCGAGGCCGGCCGCCCGATCGGGCTGGATATACAGTGGAAGGATACGGGCGGCGTGTGCGAGGGCAATAATCTGTGGGCGTCAGGCTGTCCCAATGTCGACACGCTGGGCGTGCGCGGCGCGGATATCCACTCCTCGCGCGAGATCGCCAAGCTTTCCAGTTTCGCGGAAAAGACAAAACTTTCCGCCATCATGCTCATGAAATTTGCCAGGGGCGAGTTTAACGCCCGCGAGGCCCGCGCTCTGGCGCGGTCCTCCTGACCGGACAGGAAAACCCTTATGCTACTGGTGCGTGCCGCCCGTTCAGCAGACCATGCCGCTTTCACCGCGCTCGCGGCCGCGTCCGGCCCCGGTTTCACCAGTCTGGCGGTGAGCCCCGATGCGCTTGCGGCCAAACTGCTGAACTCCGAAGCGGCCTTTGCAGGCCAGATCGCCGACCGCTCCGATGCGGTTTACCAGCTCATGCTGGAGGATACCGAGACGGGTGAGGTGGTGGGCACATCGGCCGTAAAGGCGGGTGTGGGGATCAAGAAGCCCTATTTCGACTTCAAGATCATGACCTTCGCCCAGGCCTCGAAGGAAGCGGGCAAGCGCTTCGACATGGACGCGATGCTGCTGGTCAATGATTTTGCCGGGTGCTCTGAAGTGGGCTCGCTTTTCGTGCTGGACAGCCAGCGCGGGCGCGGGGCAGGGCGCCTGATGGCCCAATCCCGCTACATGCTGATCGGAACCGACCGCTCCCGCTTCGGCGAGCGCGTGGTGGCAGAGCTGCGCGGCGTGGTCGATGAGAAGGGCAACTCGGTGTTCTTCGACCATGTCAGCTATCCCTTCTTCCGTATGAGCTTTGACGAGGCGGACCGGCTGAGCGCTTCGACCGACAACCAGTTCATCCTCGACCTGATGCCCACCCATCCGATCTATCTCGACCTGCTTCCCAAGGCGGTGCGCGATGTGATCGGCGTTACCCACCCGCACGGGGTGAATGCGCGCAAGCTCCTGGAATGGGAGGGGTTTGAGTATCACCGCTATGTCGACATCTTTGACGGCGGCCCGCTGGTGGACTGCCCGGTGGAGAAGCTGCGTACCATCAATGAGAGCGTAGTGCGTGAGGTGGGCGCGGCCTCTGGCGAGGCGGTGCAGGCCATGGTGTCGAATGAGCGCATGAGCGATTTCCGCTGCGCGTTCGGCGAGATCACGATCAATGACACACATATCGCGCTCGGCGCCGAACTCGCCCGCGCGCTGGACGTGACGCAAGGAGACAGGGTCAGGGCATGGGTGCGCATATGAGCGGAGCGTTTATCGGAGGTGAGTGGCAGGACGGGCAGGGCGAGGCCTTCATCTCGCTGGATCCGGCATCGCGTGAGGCCGTCTGGCAGGGCAGGGCCGCATCGGCCTCGCAGGTGCGCGCCGCCTTTGCCGCCGCCCGCACCGCCTTTGCCGACTGGGCGCTGATGGGGTTTGAAGCACGCAAGACCGTCGTGCTCGCCTTTAAGGACATCACCACGGCGAAGAAGGCCGAATTTGCCGAGTTGATCGCGCGCGAGACCGGCAAACCCTTGTGGGAAGCCGAAGCGGAAGCCGGACTATTGCCTGCCAAGGTTGATATCTCGGTAAAGGCCTATATGGAGCGGACGGGCCGCCGCGTGGAGCCGTCAGCTTTCGGCGAAGCGGTGCTGGACCACAAGCCGCTGGGCGTGATGTTCGTGCTGGGGCCGTATAATTTCCCCGCCCATCTGCCCAATGGCCATATCGTCCCGGCCCTGCTGGCGGGCAATAGCATCGTCTTCAAGCCTTCAGAGCTCACCCCTGCCGTCGGCGCGCTGATGGCTGAGTGCTGGGCCGAGGCCGGGCTGCCCGCAGGCGTTCTGAACCTCGTTCAGGGCGCGCGCGAGACCGGGGCTGCCGCGTTGGATGACGGCGATCTTGATGGCGTGCTCTTCACCGGCTCCTGGGCGACCGGCTCTTTCATCCACAAGAAATTCGCAGGGCGCACCGGCGTGCAGCTCGCGCTGGAAATGGGCGGGAACAACCCGCTGGTCATCTGGGACGCGACGGACGCCGAGGCCGCCGCCCGCATCGCCGTGCTCTCGGCCTATATCAGTGCCGGTCAGCGCTGCTCGTGCGCGCGCCGCCTGATTGTGCCGGATGGCGCGGCCGGTGAGGCGATCCTGGCCCATGTCGCGGACTTTGCCTCGCGCCTCTCGATCGGGGCGTGGAACGCGGACCCTCAGCCTTTCATGGGCCCTGTGGTGACCGACCGAGCGGCAAACGCTGTCATTGCGGCGCAGGACGCGCTGGAGACGGCAGGCGGCAAGGTGCTGCTGCGCGCGAAAATTCTGGATCACGGCCCCGCCTTCGTGAGCCCGGCCCTCATTGATGTCACCGGCATTGAAACCCCGGATGAGGAGGTGTTCGGCCCGTTGTTGCAGGTGCGCCGCGCAAAGAGCTTTGAAGACGCGCTGGCCGAGGCCAACAACACCGCCTATGGCCTTGCCGCAGGGCTGGTCAGCGATGACGAGGCCTTGTGGAAGCGCTTCTGGGCGGGCTCGCGCGCCGGCATTGTCAACTGGAACCGGCCCGTGCCGGGCGCGGCCTCGTCCATGCCGTTCGGCGGGCCGGGCCAGTCCGGAAACCTGCGCCCCAGCGCGTATTACGCGGCTGATTACTGCGTATATCCGGTTGCCACGCAAGCCGCGCGGAAGCTGGAAACCCTCCCCATCAAGGGCATAGACCAATGACCACCATCGAAGCCAATTTCGACGGGCTGGTCGGCCCGACCCACAATTATGCCGGGCTCGCCGAAGGCAATCTGGCGAGCGCGAAGAATGCCGGGCTGGTCTCCGCCCCGCGCGCCGGTGTGCTGGAAGGGCTCGCCAAGGCCAAGCGCCTGGCCGATGCTGGTCTGGTGCAGGGCTTTCTGCCGCCCCATGAGCGCCCCTTCATTCCCGGTCTGCGCGCGCTCGGCTTTACCGGCAGTGACGCGCAGGCCTGGGAGGCGGCCGCCCGCCGCGCCCCGGTTCTGGCGCGCAACATGGCCTCTGCGAGCCCCATGTGGGCGGCCAATGCGGCAACTGTCTCGCCCAGCGCCGACACGGCGGACGGGCGGCTGCATTTCAGCGCGGCCAACCTCCTCTCCACCCTGCACCGCTCCATCGAAGGTCCGCAGACGGCGCGGGCCCTGCGCGCCATTTTTCCCGATGAAGCCCGCTTTGCGGTGCATGACCCGCTGCCCATGCAGATGGCGTTTGGCGATGAGGGCGCGGCCAATCATGTGCGGCTGTGCGCCGAGCATGGCGCGCCGGGCGTGGAGCTTCTCGTCTATGGCCGCGACGCGTTCGAGCATTGGCAGGGCCGCTTTCCCGCGCGCCAGACCCGGCAGGCCTGCGAGGCGATTGCCCGCCGCCACGGACTGGACCCGGAGCGCACCGTCATCGTGCGCCAGTCGCGCGCGGCCATTGATGCCGGGGCCTTCCACAATGATGTGGTGTGCGTCGGCAATGGGCCGGTCCTATTTTTCCACGAGCAGGCCTTTGACGATACCGAAGCGGTGCAGGACGCGATCCGCGCGGCGGCCAAGGGCCTGTTCGATCCGGTCTTCGTCGAAGTGCCGGAGGCCGAGGTGCCGATCGGTGATGCCATCACCTCCTATCTCTTCAACTCCCAGCTTTTAAGCTGGCCGGGCGAGGACCGGATGGTGCTGCTGGCGCCGAAGGAGACTGAAGAGACCGCCTCCACCCGCGCCTATTGTGAGCGCATGGTGGCCGGCAATGGGCCGATTGGCCGGGTGGAATTTGCCGATGTGCGCCAGTCCATGCGCAATGGCGGCGGGCCCGCCTGTCTGCGCCTGCGCGTGGTGCTGACGAAGGCCGAACGCGCGGCCGTCAATCCGGGCGTCATGCTGGATGATGCGCTCTACGCGAAGCTGACCGCCTGGGCGAAGACGCATTACCGCGAAACGCTCTCGCCTGCCGATCTCGCCGATCCGGCCCTGGTGGGCGAAAGCCAGGCCGCGCTTGATGCGCTGACCTCCATCATGGGCCTTGGCGGGGATTTCTACAGCTTCCAGCGGGGGTAGGGCGCGCGCACCCCACCGCGTCATCCCCGCGCAGGCGGGTATTCGCGCAACATCGCAACGCGGAGGCGCTGCGGAGCTAAAGATCACGCCTTTTCGCGGCTGGCCTTCTTGCGCTCGTGCTCCAGCAGCAGTTTTTTCCGGATACGGATGGATTGCGGCGTCACCTCGACCAGCTCATCGTCATTGATGAACTCCAGCGCGAACTCCAGCGTCACGCGGATGGGCGGCACCAGCACCACGGCCTCATCGGCCCCTGCGGCGCGGATATTGGTGAGCTTCTTTCCTTTGAGCGGGTTCACGATCATGTCTTCTTCGCGCGCGTTCACGCCGATGATCATGCCCTCATAGACTTCCGTGGCGTGGCCGATGAAGAGCTTGCCGCGCTCCTGGATATTCCACAGCGCATAGGCGAGCGCCTTGCCGGTCTCCATGGAGAT
>JBJHCI010000199.1:0-4698 GCA_050485925.1 Maricaulaceae bacterium | reverse complement strand
GCGTCTCTGGTGGACGGACGGGGCGCGGACCGCATGGTGGAGGCGCTTTATGGACCGGGCTGAGCCAGCAATAGAGATCACCGGTGTGGGCCGTCTGCGGCCCATGGCGGACCATGACCTTGCAATGGTGCTGGACTGGCGCAATGCGCCGGGCGTGCGCGCTAACATGTATACCACCCATCTGATCAGCCCGCAGGAGCACGCCGCCTGGTGGGCGCGCACGCGGGACGACCCTTCAAAACGCTATTTCGTCTTTGAAGGGCAGGCAGGTCCACTCGGCGTGGTGGGCTTCACCCGGCTCGGCGAAATCGCAGGCCAGGCTGAATGGGCTTTCTACGCCAGCCCCGAAGCTCCGCGCGGCACCGGCTCGGCGATGGAAGTGCTCGCGCTGGAATATGCGTTCGGCCCGCTGGCGCTCGGCGCGCTGCGCTGCGAGGTGCTGGCCAGTAATCCCCGCGTGGTCGAGATGCATGCCCGCTTCGGCTTTGAGACGGTGGAGAGGGTGATGCGCACGCTGGAGGACTCACGGGAAGTAATCATTTACCGGCTCGCCCTAGACCGGGAGGTGTGGGCCGGCCTGCGAGACGCGGCGCTGGCCCGGATCATGCAGCGTGCAGGACTGGGATGATGAGCGGTTTCAGCATTCAAGGGCGCGAGATCGGTACGGGCCATCTCCCCTATCTGATCGCGGAGCTGTCGGGCAATCATAATGGCTCGCTGGACCGGGCGCTGGCGATGATCGATGCCGCGCGCGAGGCGGGGGCCGATGCTGTAAAGCTGCAGACCTACCGGGCCGATACGATCACGCTGGACTCAGACGCGCCGGAATTTGTCATCAAGGACGGACTGTGGGCCGGCCAGCGGCTTTTTGACCTCTATGCCGAGGCTTCCACGCCGTGGGAGTGGCACGAGGCGCTGTTTGCCCACGCCAAGAAGACCGGCATCACCATCTTCTCCTCACCCTTTGACGATACGGCGGTGGACCTGCTCGAAGATCTGGGCGCACCGGCCTACAAGATCGCCTCGTTCGAGCTGGTGGACCTGCCGTTGATCCGGCGTGCGGCGCGCACCGGCAAACCGCTCATCATGTCTACCGGCATGGCAGATCTCGCAGCGATCAGCGATGCGGTGGAGATGGCGCGCGCCAGCGGAGCTGGCCCGATCACGCTGCTGCGCTGTGTAAGCGGTTATCCCGCCCCGGCGGAGGATTATAACCTGGCCACCATGACCGATATGGCCACGCGCTTCGGCACGCTTGCCGGGCTGTCGGATCACACGCTTGATGACACGACCGCGATTGCCGCGGTGGCGCTGGGAGCTTGCGTGGTGGAAAAACACTTCACCCTGGCGCGCGCCGATGGTGGGCCGGACGCAGCCTTTTCACTGGAGCAGGCCGAGTTCGCCCGTCTCGCCCGTTCGCTGAAAACTGCTCACTGCGCCATTGGCACAGTCAATTATGATCTCAAGGACAGCGAGCGCGGCAATGTGCAGTTCCGCCGCTCGCTCTATTTCACGCGCGAACTGCCCGCCGGAACGGTTATCGGGGAGGGCGACGTGCGCAGCGTGCGCCCCGGTCACGGGCTTGCTCCCAAGTATCTCGACGCTGTGATGGGCCGGACGCTCGCCCGACCGGTGCGGTTTGCCCAACCCTGCTGCTGGGACGATTTCGAGGCGTGAACCCAAGGAGCGGTTACTGCAAATCCGAACGCGTCCTTAACCCTTCCTCCTTCAAATCGCCCCAATCACAGGCAATGAACGCCAGCCGGACCGCATCGAGGGAACACGTGCGGGCCGGACCGCCAGACCTGCTTGGCGCAGGGCTTGCGTGCGGCTAAGCAACAGGCAGCAATTGCCCAGACCGGAGCTATGAGGGAAGCGAAATGGAAAGCGTTGCCGTCGAACTGGCGCAGCCCGCGCAGGAACTGACGATCTTCTACCTCTTCATGCGCGCAGACATTATCGTGAAGGCGGTGATGGCGATCTTGCTCTTCATGTCCGTCTGGTCGTGGGCGGTGGCGATCGAGAAATGGCTGCAGTTCCGCAAAGCCAGCGCGCAGGCGCGCCGCTTCGAGGATGATTTCTGGGCCGGCGGTTCGGTGGATGAGCTGGCCAACCGCTATGCACGCAGTCCCAAGGATCCGTTTTCCCGCGTTTTCGCCGCTGCCGTGCGCGACTGGGACAGCTTCTCGGTCGCCAAGTCGGGCGGGGCGGAAGCCAATCGCGAACTGACCCGGATGGAACAGGGGCTCGGTATTCTCGCCATTGTAGGTTCGTCCGCGCCCTTTATCGGACTCTTTGGCACCGTGTGGGGCATCATGAACTCTTTCCGCTCAATCGCCGCCTCGCGCGATACCAATCTGGCGGTGGTCGCGCCAGGTATTGCAGAAGCGCTGTTTGCGACCGGCCTCGGCCTGGTAGCGGCGATCCCGGCGGTGATCTTCTTTAACGCGCTGTCCTCCCAGCTCGCGAAATATGCGGTGCGGCTGGAGGGCTTTGTGGATGATCTCTCCGCGCTTGCAGGACGGGAGGGCTAGACGTGGCGGGCTCTATCGACAGCGCAAGCCGCTCATCTTCACGCCGCTGGAAGCCGAAGGCTGAAATCAACATCGTGCCTTATGTCGATGTGATGCTGGTCCTGCTGATCGTCTTCATGGTGGCCGCCCCGCTCCTGACCGTGGGCGTGGACGTGAACCTGCCCGACACTGAGGCGCGGGCGATGACCACCTCGGAAGAGCCGCTGACCGTCACGATCCAGGCCGATGGCACCATCTGGCTCCAGGAAACGCGCGTCGGCTTTGACGAGCTGATCCCGCGCCTTGAGGCGATCTCGCGGACGGGATCGCAGGCGCGGGTTTACATACGTGCCGACGAAAATGTGGGTTATGGCGAGGTGATGCGGGTGATGGCCCGCATATCGGCGGCCGGTTACGCCAATATCGGCCTCGTCACCGATCCGCTGAACCAGTAGCTAAACGAAAGGCAGGGCCTGGTCCCATGCGTGCGGCCTCCAGCTTTATCCTGTCGCTGGTCCTGCACCTCGCCGTGTTTGCGAGCGCTTTTATCTATTTTCCGCGTGCCTCGACCCAGCTGGGTGAGAGCGTGCTGGTGCCGGTTGAGCTGGTGACGCTCGCGGACATGACCAATATCCGCGCGGCCCGACCCGATCCGGTACCTGAGCCGGAACCCGAAGAAGTGATCCAGCGCCCGGAGCCGGTCGCGCCGGAGCCTGAGCCGCAGCCCCAGCCGCGCGAGGCCGAGCCAGAAATCATCCCGTTGCCGCCAACCGAGGAAGCCCAGCCTGAACCCGAGCCGGAGCCGGTGCGCGAGCCAGAGCCGGAGCCTGTCCCGCCGCAGCCTGAACCCCGTCCGGAGCCACAGCGTTCGCAGCCTCAGCCCCGTCCGCAACAGCAGCAGGGTCTTGATCTCGATGCGCTGTCCACGCTGGTAGACCGCTCCCGACAGACCAGTGCGCCAACGCGCGCAGAGGAAGGCGAGGCGCGTCAGGGGGCCGGTGCGGGCACCGCGATGACGGCGACCATGGCCGATCTGTTCCGCAGCCAGGCGAGCCGGTGCTGGCGGGAGCCATCCGACGCGCCGGACCCCGCCTCCTTACGGGTTTCGGTCGAGGTGCAGCTGGAGCGCGACGGGTCGTTGAGCGCGCCGCCGCGCCTTCTCGACTCCAACCGCGTGCTCGGCTCGTCCAATCCCTACCTGCGCCTTGCCGGTGAACGCGCGATGAGAGCCGTGATCGAGTGCGCACCCTATGCTATGCCTGCGGGCCAGTACCAGCAGTGGCGCCGCATTACCGTCCATTTTGAACCGTCAACTCGCTAACCTGATCCCTGCCCGTCCGACAGGAGCCCTGTGAAATGCGCATTCTGGCCAGACTTGCCACCCTTGTGACTGCCTTCTTCGCGCTTGCCCTGCCTGCGGCCGCCCAGCCCGGCGGCTCGCCTCTCGTGGTGACCATCACCGAGGGCAATGTTGATCCCTTGCCCATCGCGATCATCGATTTCGTGGGCGAGGACAGTGCTTCGGCTGAACGCGGTGCCGATATCTCACGGGTCATCACGAACAATCTGCGCAATTCGGGGCTCTTTGCGCCTGTGGAGCCGGATGCCTTCATCGAGGACATTACCAATATCGATCTGCGCCCGCGCTTTGCCGACTGGCGTGTGATCAACGCGTCCGCACTTCTGGTGGGCCGGGTCAGCGTGGACGATCAGGGCCGGCTGCTGGTGGCTTTCCGGCTGTGGGACACGGCGGCGGAACAGCAGATTCTGGGCATGCAGTTCACGTCCGTGCCGGAAAACTGGCGCCGCCTGGCGCACAAGGTTTCCGACGCGGTCTATGAGCGGCTGACGGGGGAAAGCGGATTTTTTGACACGCGCATCGTTTATGTGTCGGAAACCGCCGGCCCGGACGGGGAGCCGACCCGCCGGCTGGTGATCATGGATCAGGATGGGGCCAATCCCTCCTTCCTGACGGACCGCTCCTACATGGCGCTTCTGCCCAATTTCTCGCCGACCGCGCAGCAGATCACCTATGTGTCATTCCGCGATCTGCAGGCAACCAGCTATCTCTATGACCTGCAGACCGGCCGCCAGGAAGCGCTGTTTGACGGCCGCACCCTGGCTACGGCCGGTGGCGGGCACTCACTCGCTGCCCGCTTCCACCCCGGTGGACGCGAAGTGGCGC
>JBJHCI010000198.1:0-4700 GCA_050485925.1 Maricaulaceae bacterium | reverse complement strand
AGCTGGTGCCGGACGTGCAGGACCGGCCCGGCGCGACGGAGCTGGAAGTCACCGATGGCACGATGGTGTTTGAGAACGTAACCTTCGCCCATGAGGGCCGGTCGCGTTCGGTGGAAAACCTCTCTTTCGAGGTGCCGGGCGGCAGCTTTGTCGGCATTGCCGGTCCATCCGGCTCGGGCAAATCGACCACGCTGCGGCTCATCCTGCGCTTCTTCGATCCCGACAGGGGCCGGGTGCTGATCGACGGTCAGGACATCGCCCATGTCACGCAGGAAAGCCTCAGGAATGCGATGGGGCTCGTGCCGCAGGATGTGGTGCTGTTCAACGACACGCTGCGCCAGAATCTGCTCTATGGCCGTCCTGACGCCACTGAAGACATGTTGTGGGATGCGATTGACCGCGCCCACCTGCGCGCCTTTGTGGCCGATTTGAAGGACGGGCTGGAAACGCGTGTCGGCGAGCGCGGCCTGAAACTGTCCGGCGGGGAGAAGCAGCGCGTCGGTGTGGCGCGGGCCATCCTGAAAAACCCGCCCATACTGATCTTGGATGAGGCCACTTCGGCGCTGGATTCGGAAACCGAGAGTGAGGTGCAGGCCGCCCTGGACGAGGTGATGCGCGGGCGCACGGTCATCTCGGTGGCGCATCGCCTGTCGACGATTGCGCGCGCGGACCGCATCTACGTGCTGCATAACGGCACCATTGCCGAATTTGGCACGCATGAAGAGCTGATCGCCCGCGGTGGACAGTATGCCGGCATGTGGGAGCGCCAGGTCAGGGCGGTGAATGCGGCCCGGCAGGTCAAGGAAGCCAATGCCGCGCGCACACGTGAATTGTAGCGCAAGGCCCAAAATAGGCGGGCCACTCGTTTCAGATCCTGTCAACATCTTGCTCGTATACTCTTCCTCTACCTGCTTGACAGGAAATGAGGTTTTTCATGGGGCGTACGGTCAATACCCGAAACCGCCGGATCAGTTCGGAGCGCAAAGGCAGTGTCGACTGGCAGGATGCGATGGAGTCTTTCGCGCTCTATGCTGCGCTGGTCGAAGATGAAGGTGCGCGCGAGATCCTGATGGATATGGGCGGTGCCGAGATACTCATCTCACGCAATGAGGCGCCGGAACTGGCGCGCATGTTCGCCCGCGAGACGCCGGAAACGTTGGCGCTGGCGATTGTGCGCCCGTCGCACAGCAATGATGCGCGCTTCATTGAGGAATTCATCGCCGAGCTGAAAAATGCCGGGCGGCGCGTGGGTCTGTTTGAAACGGTTGAGGAAGCCGACGCCTTCCTCATTGCCCAGCGGGAAAACGCCCACACCGGGCCGGCTTCTGCCCGGCTGGTTGCGGCGGCTCGCGGGCTAAGTCGAGGCGTCCCTTTTTCTGACATGTAAGGGTTTTTGCTTGCCAGCGGGCAGGAAACCGCAAAACTGTTCAGACCGGAGCGGGGTCCGGGACTGAACAGGGGAGCGGGGGATGCTGTCGCGCATTATTCCTTTTGTGCTGGGCGTGTTGGTCGCCGCGGGCATTGCCATCGGCTATGTCGAGCGCGAGGTAATAGCCCACACGGTGAGTGACTGGACGGACCAGCTCACATCGGGCGGCAAGCCGGTGTCTGAGCTGTCCATTGCCGTGCTGGAGCGGCGCGCCGGGCGCGACGATCTTGAAGCTGCGGCAGAGCTGGCGCGCCGCTACGGCGAGGGCGACGGCGTGGAGCCGGACCCTGAGCGTGTCGTGCTGTATACAACTCAGCTTGCGGAGGCAGTCGACACGGCGGCGATGCGCGCGCTGGCCGGCTTCCTGTTCCGGGGCGAGGGGGTGGAGGCGGACACGGACGCCGCCATTGCCTGGCTGGAGCGGGCCGGCGAGGCAGGCGATATCGAAGCGCAGGTGGAGCTGGGCGAACGCTTCTACGAAGGCGACGGCGTCGAGACCGATTATGAGCGCGCGCTTGTCTGGAACCGCATGGCCGCCGAGGCGGGCGATGCGCGCGGACAGGTAAAGCTCGGCCTGCACTATCGGCAGGGGCGCGGGGTTGAGACCGACTATGAAGAGGCGATGCGCCTTTTCATCCTGGCCCGCGAACAGGGCAATAATGACGCGACGTTTAATATCGGTTGGCTCCACGACCACGGGCGCGGGGTGGAGCAGAACCACGCCGAGGCCCTACGCCTCTATATTGTCGCCGCCGAAGGCGGCAGCCAGCTCGCCATGAACAATCTGGGCGTGATGTATTTCAACGGTGCCGGCGTGACGCAGGATTACGCCGAGGCCGCGCGCTGGTTCCGGCGCGGTGTTGAAGCGGGTAACCGCACATCCATGATGAATCTGGGTCGGCGCCATGTCGATGGCCTTGGCGTGGAGGTGGATACCGAAGAAGGCTTCCGGCTCCTGCGCGCAGCAGCCGATCTCGGGCTTCACGAGGCGCTGGTGGATATGGGCCGCTATCTCATCGCTGGCGAGCATGTGGAGCGCGATACCGAAGCCGGACTGGCATTGCTGCGCGAGGCGGCGGAAAAGGAAGACGTGGCCGCCTACCGCCAGCTTGGCTGGACGCTGGCATTCTCAGAGCATGTCGAGCGTGACTATGACGAGGCCCTGCGCTGGCTGCGCCTCGGTGTCGAAGCGGGCAATGCATCAGCCCAGGTCGACCTGGGGCTGCTATACGAACGCGGAAACGGTGTCACCCGCGATTACGCCGAGGCCGCGCGCCTTTACCGGCTGGCTGCCGAACAGGGCAATCAATGGGGTCAGAGCAACCTTGCGGGCCTCTATTATAATGGCCGGGGCGTGACCCGCGACTATGCCGAGGCCTACCGCCTGTCCCAGCTGGCGGCCGCCCAGGGCAATGCGAACGCCCAGAACCGGCTGGGGCTGGCGTACCGGCACGGCAACGGGACACGGCAGAATTATGCCGAGGCCATACGCTGGTATCGGCTGGCTGTCGCGCAGGATCATGTTTCTGCGCACGCCAATCTTGCCAGGATGTTCTATGCAGGCCTCGGCGTAACCCGCAATTACCGCGAGGCCGCCCGGCTCTACCGGATCGCTGCAGACGGGGGGGATGCCTATGCCCAGCGGATGCTCGGTTTCATGTATCATAACGGGCTGCATTTCCAGCAAGATCACGCACAGGCGGCGCGCTGGTACCGTCGCGCCGTCGCGCAAGGCGAAGCAGGGGCCCAGAACAATCTTGGCATTTTGTACGAAAACGGCCTGGGTGTGGAACGCAACCGCGCCGAGGCGGTGCGGCTGTACCGCCTGGCTGCCCGGCAGGGAGATGAATACGCACAGCGAAATCTGCGCCGGATGGGCGAGAGCTGGTAGGGTTTAGGCCGGCTCGATAACGGCGGGATCGTCCGGGTCGATCCGCCAGGTGCCGAGGGTGCGCGCTTCAAAGCCGAGCGGGCCACAGCGCTGCGCAATTGCCGTGATGTGGTCGTCGGCAATCTCGATAATGTTGAACGAGGGATGGCCTTCGCGCAGCCGCGTGGAGAGCGTGCCCGCCGTGAGGTTCAGATAGGCCCCGCCTTCATAGCGGTGCAAGTCTGCCGCCGCGCCGTGCACATGGCCCGTCAGCAATAGCCGCACGGGGCTCGGCGCGATACTGGCGCTGGCCTTCACGCCCCGGCGGGTGCGCGTGCGCAAGGGGGCGGTTTCGGGCGGCACGAACGGGTGGTGGCAGGTGAGGATACCGGGCCGGTCGCCGATCTGGGAAAGGGCGATGTCGATATGGCTGCGCCGGACCGCGCCTTCCGCCCAGTTGGAGCGGGCCTGCCAGCCGCGGGCCGAATTAAGCCCCGCCGCCCTCCAGCCCCCGATGTCCAGCGGGGCGGTGAGATCGGCGAAATGGCGGTCAAAGCGCGCGAAGGGATAGGAGACCCGCGAGACGGCGTTGAGCAGCGGGGTATCGTGATTGCCCGCCACGACAAGGCGAGGGGCCTCGAACTGGTCCAGCCAGCGGCGTGCGGCCTCAAACTCGGAGCGCTTGCCACGCTGGGTGAGATCGCCTGCCACGATGATGGCGTCGGGATTGGTCTCATGGATTATCTCCGCCGCGCCATTGAGGGCCGCCGCGTGCTCGGTGCCGAAATGCAGATCGGCCAGCTGGACGATACGGATCATGCCTTGCGCGCAGCCAGTACGCGCGCTGCGCCCTCTATCAGTCTGAATTCTGCCGTCACTGGCAAGGATACCGGCTCACCGTCGAGCGTGGCTTCCAGCCCGCTTGATTCCAGCGCTTCCACCGCGACGCTGCGGGCAAAGGCCCGATCTACACCCTCCACATCGCGCCAGTCGGTGAGGAGGCCGGCCAGCCCCTTGCCCGCCATATCAAAGATGTTTTCAGGCGCGGTGGCCAGCACGTCGAACCCCGGACGGTCCGGCTGGTCGGAGAGAAACAGGCCGAGCGCCTGCGCCGTGCCGCCCACTCCAGAGTCCGCCCGGTAACGCATCGGCGTATCGAGGCTGAACGCATCGGCCTCGGCAAGTTCGGTAACGGCGCGGACAAGGTCGGCCTGGCGCAGTGCCTCGCGCGGGCCGGCGAGTCGCGTCAGCCCACCCAGCAGCGCGCCGACATAGAAGCGCCGGCCTGCCACCTCGCCAGCGGCGAGTTCGATAATATGCGGGTCTTCCAGAACGGCACGCAGGCAGGCCGCGACATCGTCCACCTGATCATGCACCATTCTGGGCAGCCTGTTCATGGTG
>JBJHCI010000197.1:0-4707 GCA_050485925.1 Maricaulaceae bacterium | reverse complement strand
CCTTCGCCGCCGGGCGTGTAGGTGCCGCTCATATCGCCTCGCTGGCCTCCCGCCATTTAATGCCCACGTCACTTATGGGGCGATAGGCAAACCGGCAAGGGCAAGGCCTGTCGATATTTGTCAGATGGTTGCCGCGCGCGCGGTGCTAGAGTGTGGCAAACGGCAGGAGGCAGGCATGCGCGGCTGGCTTTCTATTGCAATTCTGGCGATGGCCGTCACGAGCCTGGCATCCGCACAGGAAACGCATATCGACCCCTACGCAGAGCTGCATGCGTCCGCCATGGCGGCCCATGAAGTCGCTGCCGCTCACCCTGAGATCACGCCGAACCATCTTGCAGCCCGTCTGCTCAACCATGCGATTGGCGTGCAGGCGGTCTCCGGCCATGCCGCCGCCCTGCCCTTGCTGGAAGAGCACTACGCCTTCGTCCGGCGTATGGATGGCGAGCCGGGCCTCCAGACGGCGGCGGCCTCTGAGCGCGTCTGGACTGCCCTGTTCCGCCTTGGCCGGTTTGCGGACGCCGAAGCCAATGCCTCTGAGCGCTACGGGGCATTGGCCGCGAGGGCCGACTTTCCACGTGCCCAGACTGCGCGGGCCCTCGCACACCTCGCCCTGTCCATCCACGCGCAGAACCGCCCGGATGATGCCGCGCCGGCATTTGCCCACGCGCTTCGGGTGCTGGGCGATCATCGGCGCGCGAGGGACATGCTGGACGTGCACGCAGGCGTTCTGGACGCCTATGCCCTGCACCTCACCGTTCACGGGAACCCGGAAGAGGCGCTGGACATGGCCACGCGCAATGTAGATGTCCGGGCGCGCCTTGGCGGTGAGGACAGTCCTGTCTACGCGCGAGGGCTTTACACGCTGGCCGCTGTCCAGCATCGGATGGGAATGGTCGGTGAGGCGCTGGCCATACTGGAGGCCGCACAGTCGATCTATGTGTCGGCCGCCAACTAGCGCCAGTCCCCTGCGAGTGCCTGCCAGAGCGTGAGCGCCGCCACAGCGGCAGTATCCGCCCGCAGAATGCGTGGGCCCAGCGTGACGGGACGGACAAAGGGCAGCGCGCGCAGGCGTTCGCGCTCGGCCGTGTCAAACCCGCCTTCGGGGCCTATCAGGATCGCCCAGGGGCCGCCCAGATCGCTCTGCACGCGCAGCATCTCGGCCATCGGCATGCCTCGGCCTGTCTCGCCGCCCCATGCCCCCTCCCCGTCCCCTGCTTCATCACAGAAGATGAGCCGGGTGGCGGGCGGCCATTGATC
Source organism: Maricaulaceae bacterium (assembly GCA_050485925.1). Classification (GTDB taxonomy): domain Bacteria; phylum Pseudomonadota; class Alphaproteobacteria; order Caulobacterales; family Maricaulaceae; genus Glycocaulis. The sequence goes on along the minus strand of JBJHCI010000197.1, from coordinate 3,450 downwards.
CAGAAGCTGATCCAGAGATACCGGCGCCGCAATCTCCGGCAGGCAAAGCCTTTCAGTCTGTTCAGCCGCTTCGCGGGCAATCGCCTCGAGACGATCCACCCGCACCCGTTCCGACTGCGTGCGCCGTGTGATGACGGGCTGTATCGCTGCGGCGCCGAGCTCGGTTGCCTTTTCCACGATGAAATCGGTGCGTGCCTTCTTCACAGGCGCAAAGCAGAGCGTTATGTCCGGCACGCCCGCCTGCTCACGTAAGTGCGTGGTGATCTCGAGCACAGCGGCACGCTTCGACACATCGATAAGCACGCCCTGCCACTCGCCGTCGCGGCCATTGAAGACCCGCACGGGCGCTCCGGCCTCCCGGCGCATCACGTTGACGAGATAGTGGGCATGGTCCCGCTCCAGCGTGATGCGGGTACCGGCGGCAAGCGGCGTATCGAGGAAGAGGCGTGGATCAGGGCTCATGGCCAGCGGTGTAGCGCGCAGCGCCATGCGCGAAAAGCGCGCAGTCTATTTGCGGTGCGGCCCGCCAACGCTAAAGAGGCGGGGATGAGCAAGAACCCGCCCTCTCCTGCCGCGCGCGACCGGCGCGTGGCCGATTCCATTCCGCGCAGTTTTGTGGACCGCGCGCCGGAGGGTTTGCGCCCCTATTTGCGGCTCGCCCGCTATGACCGGCCGATCGGCTTCTGGCTGCTTCTCCTGCCCTGCTGGATGGGGGTGGGGCTGGCGGGTGCGCAAGTGGGGCTGGGCTGGAACAGCCTGTGGCTCGCCTTACTGTTTGCCATCGGCGCGGTGGCGATGCGCGGGGCGGGCTGCACCTGGAATGACATTGCCGACCGCGATCTTGACGCGAAAGTCGCCCGCACCGCCGACCGGCCGCTGGCGGCGGGCACGATCAGCCCGAAACAGGCGCTCGCCTTCCTGATCGCGCAATGCCTTGTGGGCGGGCTGGTGCTGGTTTTCCTGCCCCTGCAGGCCGCGCTGATCGCGCTGGGTGCGCTGTTGCTGGTGGCGGCCTACCCCTTCATGAAGCGCGTCACCTGGTGGCCGCAGGTCTGGCTGGGCCTCACCTTCAACTGGGGCGTTCTCGTCGGCTTTGCTGCCGCAGGCGGAACCGACTGGACCGCCGCCCTCCTTCTCTATGCGGCCTGCGCGTTCTGGACGCTCGGCTATGACACCATCTATGCCTGTCAGGATATGGAGGATGACGCGCTGGTGGGCGTGAAGTCATCAGCCCGCGCGCTGGGCGGGCTTATCCAGCCGGGCGTTATCGTTTTCTACGCCGTTGCGCTCGGCCTTGCGGCTCTGGCCGCCTTGCAGATCGGGACAGGCCCCATCTTCGCCCCGGTCTTTGCCGGTTTCGCAGTGCATCTGGCCTGGCAGGCAAGCCGCCTGGACCCTGCCGACGGAGCAAAATGCCTTGCCCTCTTCAAGTCCAACCGGGAGGCGGGGCTCATCCTCACCGTAGCGTTGGTATTCGGGGCTCTGGCACCGTTCTAGCTGGAACACCGCCATATCTGCGCTAGATTTAGGGTGAAGCTGCGCCAAGGAACCGCCCCCATGCTTTACCGCCGCACCTTCCTTATGGGTACCGTCGCGCTTGCAGCCTGCAGCCCTGCCGCGTCCGGTACCGTCGCAGGCAGCGCAGCGCCCGATGACGACACGGGCATTGACTGGGCAAACCTAACAGACGCCGAGTGGCGCGAACGCCTGACGCCGGAGGAATACCGTGTGTTGCGCCGGGAAGGCACCGAACGCCCCGGTTCCTCACCGCTCAACCACGAGACACGCGAGGGCATCTATGCCTGCGCCGGCTGCGGGCTGGCACTCTTCTCCTCGGAAACGAAATATGAGTCCGGCACGGGCTGGCCAAGCTTCTGGGCTCCTCTGGAAGGCGCGGTCAACACCAAGCCAGACTACCGGATATGGACACCGCGCACCGAATATCATTGCGCGCGGTGCGGCGGTCATCAGGGCCATGTCTTCAATGACGGCCCTCGCCCGACCGGTCAGCGCTGGTGCAACAACGGCGTGGCGTTGCGCTTCATTCCCGCTGGCGAAGCCTGATTGCACGCGCTAAAGCGCGGCCATGATTGCCGATCCCGCCCGCTTCATCGCCACACATACCCGCATCGCCAGCGCGCCGCTGACCCCGGAACTGCGCTTTCATCTCGCCGAGGAAACACTTCCCATCTGGCAAAGCACCGAAGAGGCGCTCGGTCAACAGGGCCTGCCCCCGCCCTTCTGGGCCTTTGCCTGGGCCGGCGGGCAGGCACTGGCGCGCTATGTCATGGATAATCCCGGGATCGTTGCGGACTGCCATGTGCTGGATTTCGCCTGCGGCTGCGGCGTGGCGGGCATCGGTGCGGCCAAGGCCGGGGCCGCCCGGGTAGATGCCAGCGAAATCGATCCGTTCGCCGTGGCCGCCACCAGCGCCAATGCGCGGCTGAATGCGGTGGAGATCAAGGCGGAGGAAATCGATCTCGTCGGCACTGATCGGGGCTGGGATGTGGTGCTGGCGGGCGATGTCTTTTACGAGGGACCCGGCGCGGCACGCATCGCGGCATGGCTCACGAGCCTGCATGCGCGGGGCTGCACGGTGCTGATCGGCGATCCTGGCCGCACCTTCCTGCCCAAAGAGCGGCTGGAACCGCTCGCGCGCTATGACACCCCGGTCAGCCGCGATCTGGAAGACCGCGATGTACGCTTGGCCCGTGTCTGGCGCTTTACTTCCCAAACGCCCCTGAATCGCGGCTATTAGAGCGCATGGCACGCGCACGCGCCGTCGACCGGCGGCTTTATCTTCTGGTGGAAATCACCGCCCGGCGGCTGCACCGGCACGCCGATGCACGCCTGCGCAAGGAGGCGGGCGTCACCGCCGCCCAGTCCGCCGTGCTTTTCCTGCTCTCCCGGCGAGGCGAGCGGCGCATGGGCGCGATATCGGAAACGCTGGCGCTGGGCGCACCTGCCGTCACCGGCCTCGTCCAGCGTATGGAGGCCATAGGCCTTGTAGCCCGCTCGGCGGACATCTCCGACCGCCGCGGCGCGGTCGTCAGCCTTACCGAGGCGGGCCGCGAAGCCGCGCTGAGGGCCGATCAGGTACTCCGGGACATCAATGCCGAGCTGGCCGAAAAGCTGGGCGAGGATGATGCCGACGCCCTGCAGAACATGCTGACCCGGCTCAACACGGACGAGCTGAGCTAGAGCCTTCTCATAAGGGGGCTACCCCGCCACCTTGGCCAGCGCCTCTTTCAGGCCGGCAGGCAGGCGCTTGGGGCGGCCATCCATATCGATGCAGACCGCTTCTACGTCGGCGCTTGAGAGTAAAACGCCATCGCGCGTGATCGACTGGACAATGCCCATGCGCACGCCGGTCAGGCTGGCAAAGCGGGTCTCGACCAGCAGCGCGTCATCAATGTGGGCAGGCGCGTGATACTCAACCGTCACCTGTCT
>JBJHCI010000196.1:0-4718 GCA_050485925.1 Maricaulaceae bacterium | reverse complement strand
CTGCCGCCTGCACTACATGGCTGTCGGAACGCAACCGGCCTGCCGCACTGCGCGGACCGAACACGCGGTACACGTTGTCGATATAGGTGTAGCTCGCCGACAGCCTCTCCTGCGGAGCGAACTGCAACCGCACGGCATCATAGGTCTGCTCATTCTGGCGGAAACCGACATTGCCGATATGACGCGCATCATCGACGATGATGCGTTGGCGGCCTAGAGTGACGCTCACCGAGGGTTGGGCATTCCAACGTAATTGCAGCCGGTTCACCTCCACGGCTTCGGGGTCGGCAATCACCGGGCGATCCGCCGGTCCGCTGATCGTATCGTTGTAGTCGCCCACGAGCGCCCCGACGGCCTCTCCTTCGACGAGAAACTCCAGCGACGGATTGACCGGCACCTGCCAGCCGAGGCGAAGCCGCGCGGTCAGCCCATTGGCATTGCGCGCCAGATTGTCCTGGGCGACGTGCTCGTAGCGCAGCCGGAAATGGCCTTGCACGGTTCCCGGAAGCTCGGAAGCCGGTGCCTCGGCACCTGTTATGGTCAGCGCAAGCGCCAGACTGGTGATCATGTTCCGCTCTTTCTGATCAAGGTTACGACCGGACGAGTCTTGTTCACCATGCGGCGCAGGATCACACGGACACTGGCCAGCACGGGGTCGTCACTATCCTGTGCGGCGGAGATCAGAGTGCTCCAGGCACTGTCGTCGGCATCGCGCACAAAGGCGCTGGACGCCTCCTGCATCAACCCTGCGACACCGTCTTCTCCAGCCGCATCCTGCACCGCGGCAAGCAGTTCCGGATCGGTACCGGCCAGCCAGCTTTCGACACGCTCTGACAGCTCTGGCCCGGCGGACATGAGCGTGCCGAGCGATATCGCAGGCGCAGCCACCTCCCCCTCTTCGGACAACGAGATGGCAATGCCCTCGCGTGCCGAAGCGGCCATCAGACCTTCGGCATACTCCGCCGCGCCCAGCGCCCATGAGCGTGCATCAATGCGCATGCGGATCGCCTCGCGCACGTGCTCATAGGGCAGAAGCGAGCCATCCGCCCGCTGGTCCAGCCGCAATACGTGCCAGCCATACACCGAGCGCACCGGTTCCGGCGCGATACCGCCCGGTTCCAGCGCGGCAAGAGCGGCTTCGACCTCCCTAACCAGATCACCGGTTTCCATCTGCCCCAGGGCGCCGCCCGACTTACCCGACGGGCAGTCCGAACGGGTCAGAGCAAGGTCCTCAAACCGGCGCCCGGCCTTGAGATCGGCAAGGGTTTGGCGGGCGGAGCTCAAGGCCTGCTGGTCAGCGTCGCCCTCCAAAGGCTCCCCATCCGGTACCGCGAACAGGATGTGGGAAGCCGTGTAGTGATCCGGGCTCATGAACAGTTCCGGATAGGCCTTGTAGAACGCCTCGCAATCGGCCTCGCTACAGCTGTCATGTTCAACGCGCTCGGCCAGAAGCTGACGGATCAGCGCCTCGTCTGGCGTCTCTTCACGCCCGGCGGCATCCCGCTCCGGGTCGGCCTGAAAGCCCTCGCCCCGTGCCTCACGGACCAGCAAAGCTCTTATGGCGAGCGCCCGGGCGGCCATGCGGCGCGCCTCGGCAGCGCTCGAAGCGGGGTGGTGCTGTGCCTCCTGCGCCACCAGCGCTGCAGGCAACTGCACTCCCGCATAGACGATATGACCGGCCGCGCTCATTCAGCCGCTCCCGACTTACCAGCCCGGCGACGGCCAAGATCGGGACGGCGCGAGCGCACAAGTTGCCAGCCGCGCCGGTTCAGGTACCAGACCGGGGCTGACAGCATGTGAACCAGCCGCGTGAACGGGAAGAGCACAAAGATCGTCAGGCCCAGCAACAGGTGCGCCTTGAAGATGGGATGCACATCGATGACATAGCTCGCCGCGTCCGGTCGGAAGGCGAATATGCCCTGTGCCCAGTTCATGAATTTCACCATCTCATAGCCATCGAGATGGCCCATGGAGAGCGGGATGGTGGCCAGGCCGAGGCACAGCTGGATCATTAGAATGATGAGAATGCCCGTATCGCCGAAGCTGGAAGTAGCCCGGATACGCGGATCGAACAGGCGCCGGTGGAGCAACATCAGTCCGCCGATCAGGCAGACCACCCCCGCAACGCCGCCAGCGACGATGGCCAGGATCTGCTTGGCGCTGTGGCTGACGCCGAGAAAATCGAAAACGGCCATGGGGGTGAGAAGCCCCACCAGATGGCCCACGAAGATCGCAAGAATGCCCAGGTGAAACAGAAGCGAACCCATGACCAGCTGCTTGCGCCGCAAGAGCTGGGACGAGCCCGTCTTCCAAGTGTAGGGCTCGCGATCAAAGCGTATGATCGAGCCAAGCACCAGCACGGCCAGCGCGATATAGGGGTAATATCCGAAGGCTGCCTGATTGAGCCAGACCGCCAGGCTTGAGTGTTCTGCTACCTCGCCATACATCGCTTTCAGGCTCCCTGTTTCATGTGCTGGACCATGGCCGCGGCTTTCGGACATCCGTCCGCCACGCCCTGGGAAAGGGATTCCGGACCGAAACTGACCGGGACTTCTTCCCAGGCACGGTCAACGGCTTCCAGATCGTCCGGATCGTCATCAGGCTCGTCGAGCAGGGCGCGCAACGCGTCCTGATCGGCCTTTTCACCGGCCAAAGCCGCCAGCGCGCCAAACACCGCCCGATAGGGGCTCGACCGCCGCCGCAGACGTTCGCCCAGCGCCTCGATTACATGGACGGCTTCCCCCAGCAGCGATGCGGACCTTTCAGCAGGCAGCTGGGAGAGGTACTCCAGAAAGACCGGCAGATGATCCGGCAGCTCACTGGACGCGATCTCTAGGCCTTCCGCCTTGTAGAGTTCGCTAAGGGCAACCATGGCCGGTCCACGCTCGCGGCTTTCGCCATGAACGTGCTCATAGAGATTAAGCGAGAGCGAGCGGGTCCGGTCGAAGAGCTGAACGTATGTTTCCTTCAGCGCGTAGGGATCGCCGCTGGACAGTTCATGAGCGATACGCGAAAGGGCCCGTTCCAGCTTTTCCGGCACCAGACCTTCGGACCGGACAATCTCCATGGCCGCCGGAGCGGCCTCGCGGACCGGGTCTTCGGGGTAGGACAGCAATACGGCCAGCGCCTTGTAAGTGAGGGGCATGGGTCAGGCCTCCAGCTTTTTCTTGAAGTTGCGCGCCTTGCCGAACAAGCCGACCTCGGTGCGCCCGCCGGAGCAGCCATTGCCAAAGGTGAATCCGCAAGCGTGCTGCAAATCGTGCACCTCTTCTCCGCTTTCGCGGTGAATGGTGGGGATCACGAACCGGTCCTCGTAGTTCGCGATGGCCATGTAGCGGTACATGTCCTCGATCTGACCGGCGTTGAGGCCGACCCGCTCCGCGGCCGGGTGATCAATCACACCATCAACCGTCTTGCTGCGCATGAATTTGCGCATGGCCAGCATACGGCGCAGGCCCAGCTCGATCGGCGCCTCGTCCCCTGCGGTGAGCATATTGGCCAGATAGCGCAGTGGAATGCGCAGGCTGGAAATGTCCGGCATGCCGCCATCGCCTTCCAGTGCACCGGCGGCTGCCGCCGACTGGATCGGCGAGAGCGGTGGCACATACCAGACCATCGGAAGGGTGCGGTATTCAGGGTGGAGCGGGAAGGCGACCTTCCAGTCCATCGCCATCTTGTAGACCGGGCTCCTGCGGGCCGCTTCAAGCCATGCCTCAGGAACGCCCTGACGGCGCGCTTCCTCAATGATCTCCGGGTCTTCGGGGTCCAGGAAAACATCGAGCTGGGCCTGGTAGAGATCCTTCTCGTCGGCCACCGAGGCCGCCGCTTCAACCCTATCCGCATCGTAAAGCAGGACGCCCAGATAGCGGATGCGCCCCACGCAGGTTTCCGAGCAGACGGTGGGTTGACCCACCTCAATGCGCGGATAGCAGAAGGTGCACTTCTCCGATTTGCCAGAGTCCCAGTTGTAGTAGATTTTCTTGTAGGGGCAGGCCGACACGCACATGCGCCAGCCCCGGCATTTGTCCTGGTCGATCAGGACAATGCCGTCTTCCTCGCGCTTGTAGATCGCGCCGGACGGGCACGCCGCCACGCAAGTGGGGTTGAGGCAGTGCTCGCACAGGCGCGGCAGATACATCATGAAGGTGTTTTCGTAGGCGCCGTAGATTTCCTTCTCGATGCCTTCGAAATTATAGTCAGCCGAGCGATGCTCGAACTCCCCGCCGAGGATTTCCTCCCAGTTGGGGCCCCACTCGATCTTCTCCATACGCTGGCCGGAGATTTTCGATCGCGGGCGCGCGGTCGGAAAAGCCTTCATTTCCGGGGCGGTCTGCAGATGGGCATAGTCGAAATCGAACGGCTCGTAATAGTCGTCGATTTCGGGCAAGTCCGGATTGGCAAAAATTTTCGCCAGGATGCGCCATTTGGCGCCCATTTTCGGCTCAATCCGACCATCCTTGCGCCGGTGCCAGCCGCCATTCCAGCGCTTCTGGTTCTCCCAGTCTTTCGGATAACCAATGCCCGGTTTGGTCTCCACATTGTTGAACCAGGCGTATTCAACGCCGTCGCGGCTGGTCCACACATTCTTGCAGGTCACCGAACAGGTGTGGCAGCCGATGCACTTGTCGAGATTGAGCACCATGCCGATTTGCGCGCGGATTCTCATTTCGCAAGCTCCTTCTCGCCATGCGGAACGTCCAGCCAGTCGACCTTGCTCA
>JBJHCI010000195.1:0-4746 GCA_050485925.1 Maricaulaceae bacterium | reverse complement strand
ACGATGTATGGTCGCACAAGCAGCTGCTTAAAGTGATCTCCCACACGCCGGTGGAAACGCAAGGGCTGGAGGCGGCGCGCGCCGGTGCCGGTTATCTGGATGTCGCCCGCGAGCTGATCGCCGAGCCGGAGAAGATCTACACCTGGTGGAGTTATCGCAACCGCGACTGGCGCAAGTCCAACCGGGGCCGCCGGCTGGATCATATCTGGGTGTCGCCCGCGCTCGCCGCTTCCGCCACTGCCCATGGCCGTGAAGGCTTTACCATCTGGGACGAAACCCGCGACTGGGAAAAGCCTTCAGACCATGTGCCGGTGACGCTGAAGCTGGGGTAAGGTTCAAAAGCCTCAGTCTATGTCGTGCCCATGAGGAACAAGCTCCTCATTGTCGAGTCCGGTTTCGAGCCGCCAGGCCGCGTCCAGGATCGGACGCTTGAACCAGACATCGAACCGGCTCGCCCAGAACGGATCGCCGCCGGTGAAGCGTGGCTCCAGCGCGCTCCAGTCGAAATGTTCGCGTACACCCTCAAGGTCGTGCCCCTCGGCCACCAGTGCGGCTGTCTGGTCGGCGATGGATTGTAAGGTCTCGATCAGCAGGTCCACATAGGCCCAGCTGGACATTGCATCACCATGACCGGGCACAACGAGGTCGACGTCGAAGGCGCGCAACCGGGTAAGAGCGGCGGCCCAGCTCTCCGGATAGCTGAAGAAGCCGTAAGGGGTCGGATGCACTACGGCATCGCCTGCCGCGATCATGCGCGCGTCGGGAATGTGCAGCATGATGTCGCCCTTGGTATTGCCGGGGCCGAGATGGATCAGGTTAACCACGCGTCCGCCCAGATCGATCTCCAGGCTATCATCAAAGCTGATATCTATCTCGGGGATGCGGGCCATGCGCCCTTGTGCCTCGATCAGGTCAACCCAGACCAGCGCCTGTTCCAGCCAGAGGCGCACCGGCGCGGCGAGATCGGGATTCTCCAGCGCGGCGTCAAGCTGGGACCGGAGCGCACCGGGCTCTGTAGCCTCAGGATTGCGGGCTGAATCCATCAGGGTGCTGCCCATGACAGCGCGGGTGAAATTATGGCTGACCACCTGGGCGTCGGGCCAGGCGTCGCGCAGCGCGCTGATCCCGAGATGGTGGTCGCCGTGCCAGTGACTGATCGCGATATGGGTAACCGGAAGTCCGGTTTCGGCGCGTACCTTGTCGGCAACCCGCTCGGCCTGCAGCCGTGTGCCGCCTCCGTCAAATACCAGGACGCCGGTCTCACCGGCCACGACGATGCTGGTACCCGTAACGGGCAGGCGAGCGGACTGTGGCCGTATACCGACCCACACACCGGGAGCCGGGCTGGTCCAGTCCAGCTCGAACGGGTCACGTTCGGTGCTGAAGTCGGGAGCTGGTGGTGGGCTATGGACCTGCGCATCGCTACCGGACGCAGGCGAAAGGGCGAGCGACGCCGCCAAGGCAAAAGTCACGATCATGTTGGGGTAGTGCTTTCTGTCGGTGAAGAAAGAACCGATGCTAGCCCCCGTCGTGCCTGCAGGCAGGTTACCTTGCTGACATGTCTTGGTCATGTTGCAGCCATGACGGTGCTTTGGCAAACAGGCGTCTGCGCCAGCCGCTGGACGCTTCCATCTCACCTTTTAGCGCGATGATCCCGCATCGGCCACAAACTCGCCGGCATGGCCGTCGCGGTGCGCCGTGAGGAGAAAAAGCGGGTCTCATCGGCAAAGGTGAAGGCCCGGATACGGCTGACCTGTGTGTCAGGCACGCCGACGGCCAGGAGCTGGCGGTAGACCGCTTCCGCCACTGCCCATGGCCGTGAAGGCTTCACCATCTGGGACGAAACCCGCGACTGGGAAAAGCCTTCAGACCATGTGCCGGTGACGCTGAAGCTGGGTTAGTCATGCCAGGCGAGCCGCTCGGCGGCCGAAAGGATTGCGGCGCTGGCTTCGGCCTCGCTACCGGGCAGGTCACGGGCGAGGACCGGTGGGGCAAAGCGTAGGCGATAGGTCTTGCCCCGCTGGCGCAACAGGCCGTGAAACACGGTGATGTCGCGCAATTCTTCATGGATCTGGTCAAGTGCATAGAAGGCGAGCGGCATGGATTGACGCACGCCCAGCGTCACCACTGGCGTGTTGAAACGGCGGGCAAGAGAGATGGCGGTGGGCGACCAGGGTTCCTCAACGAGCCCCCAGCGTCTCCAGCGCCAGCGCGCCATGCGCCCGGCCGGAAAAATCGCCAGGCAACGGCCATGATTGAGTGTTCCCATCGCGCCGCGCAGCGTTTCGCGTGCGCCGGCGCGGCTGCGTACGCCTTTGCGCCATTCCACCGGGATCAGCATGTCGGCAAGGCCGGGGCAGACGCGCATCGCATCGCGGTTGGCCATGAAGCGCAGATCGGGGCGCTTCTCGCGAAGGGCCTGCCACAACGCGATTCCGTCGGCGATCCCGCCGGGATGATTGCCGATAATCACCACCGGGCCGGTTTCGGGGACAGCCTCAAGCCCGTGCGCGTTTACTGTGAGGTCCAGATAGTCGGCAGCCCAGTCAAACGCCTCGCACCCGCCCATCGGCCGCACGGTTTCCACCATGGCCACTGCCTCGCGATAGCCCATCAGCGCGCCCGCCGCGGGCCGCACGATATTCCAGAGCCAGGGATGACGGCGCAGCCGCGGTGCGCGCTCTTCAATCAGCTGGTCCACCAGCGCGCGCGGCGATGGCAGGGCTTCCAGATCCGTCTCGTTACTGGCTGCCGGGGCATCATTCATGCCCTCTAGTTCAGACGGCCCGGCGTCAGTTGCAAGCCTTCAGCGCCGATACGGCGAGCTTTGTGGTAACGCTGCGGCATAGATCGGGATCGCCGCCACAGCAATCAGCGACCAGAAAGCTTACCAACTCTGCAGTTGCCACCAGATCGGCGGCATAGATGCGCTGACGCCCGGCCTTCCTTACGTGCGCCAGCCCCGCACCGGTCAGTACGACGAGGTGGGCGGACAGATTGCTGGGGCTGATACCCACCCCCTCTGCCAGCGCGCCCGCAGGCAGCCCTGCAGGCCCCGCAGAGACCAGCGCGCGGAAGATTTTCAACCGTGTCTCATGGGCGAGGGCGGCGAGCTGGGCACAGGCCCTTGGTTCAGCCAGTTCGGTATGATGTGACATTTCGTTTCAATACTTCTTGAACTATTGAAATGTCAAGGCTAGAGAGGCTGCAACAACCCGCTGGAGAACGCCCCATGATCCGCATTCTTGTGCTGTGTACCGGCAACTCGGCCCGCTCCATCCTTGGCGAAGCTCTGTTCAATGCGCTGGGTGGCGGCAGGATCAGCGCGATCTCTGCCGGGTCGCAGCCCAAGGGCGAACCGCACCCGATCGCGCTGGAAACGCTTAGCCGCCATGGCCATTCCACAGAAGGCCTGTCGTCGAAAAGCTGGGACGTGTTTGCCGGGCCTGATGCACCAGAGATTCACGGCGTGATCACGGTGTGCGATTCTGCGGCCAGCGAGGCCTGCCCGATATGGCCCGGCGCGCCGGTACAGGTGCATTGGGGCCTGCCCGACCCCGCCTATGTGACGCCGGACTCTGCCTGCCGGGAGGCGTTCGAGCAGACCTATCAGGCTCTCAAAGCGCGCATCGAGGCGGTGATAGGGGCAGGCGCCGATCTGACAGACCCTGCCGCGCTCAAAACCATCCTGAAAGCCGCGCACGAAGGCGTGGCACTGCCTGATTTCCAGCCCTGAAAGACACCTCAATGACGACACCGAAAGACGCTGCGCCGGCCGGTATCGGCCCGTTCGAAAAATGGCTCTCGGTCTGGGTCGGCCTTGCCATCATCGTGGGAATTGCGCTCGGCACATTCCTGCCCGGCGCGTTCGGTTTTCTAGCAGGACTGGAATACGCCTCGGTCAATCTGGCGGTCGCTATCCTGATCTGGGCGATGGTCTTCCCGATGATGGTGAATGTGGATTTCGCCTCTCTTGCCCGTATCGGGGACCGGCCCAAGGGCCTCATTATCACGCTCATTGTGAACTGGCTCATCAAACCCTTCACCATGGCCCTTCTGGCGGTCGTATTCTTCGAAGGTGTCTTCGCCCGTTTCATCGAGCCGGAAAATGCCGAGCAATATATTGCAGGCCTGATCATTCTGGGCGCCGCCCCGTGTACGGCGATGGTGTTCGTCTGGTCGCAACTGACCAAGGGCGACCCTGCCTACACCCTCGTTCAGGTCTCGGTGAACGACGCGATCATGGTCGTGGCCTTCGCACCCATTGTGGCGCTGCTGCTGGGGGTAACCTCAATTTCGGTGCCGTGGGAGACGCTGGTCCTCTCGGTCGTGCTTTACGTGGTCATCCCGCTGGCTGCGGGCATAGCCGTGCGCCGTTGGCTGATCCGCTCCGGCGGTACGGCGCGGCTGGACGGGTTCAATGCAGCGATAAAGCCGGTTTCGATCAGCGCGCTGATCGCAACTGTTGTGCTGCTCTTCGGTTTTCAGGGCGGGACGATTCTGGCCCAGCCTCTTGTGATCGCGATGATCGCGGTGCCCATCATCATCCAGTCCTACGCCATTTTCGCGCTGGCCTATGGTGCGGCGTGGGTATGGAAGGTGCCGCATAATGTCGCTGCCCCGTGTGCGCTGATCGGAACGTCGAACTTTTTCGAGCTGGCGGTCGCTGTTGCCATCGGCCTGTTCGGGCTCAATTCCGGTGCGGCACTGGCGACCGTTGTGGGCGTGCTGGTGGAGGTACCGGTC
>JBJHCI010000194.1:369-4772 GCA_050485925.1 Maricaulaceae bacterium | reverse complement strand
TCACCATGTCGAAGGCTGGCCCGACATGGCCTGATGTCGACAAGGGTGGATACATCACCCAACTGCCCCCGAAGCCGTAATCGCCGCCGGCTCCTGGCACGAACATCGACCAGATCAGCAGGATGAAGGAGAAGGGCAGCAGCCAGAACGAGATATTGTTCAGGCGCGGGAAGGCCATGTCCGGGGCACCGATCATGATAGGCACGAACCAGTTGCCAAAGCCGCCGATCATGGCCGGCATCACCATGAAGAAGATCATGATGAGGCCGTGCATGGTCACGATCACATTGTAATTGTGCTCGTTACCCCAGAAGCCGTTATTGAAGATCTGAAGACCCGGCTCGGCGAGTTCCCAGCGGATGAGGCCGGACATCGCACCGCCGACAATGCCGGCGAAGATGGCGAACACAAGATACATCGTACCGATGTCCTTGTGATTGGTCGAGAAGACCCACCGCTTCCAGTCCCAGATGGAGGGGGTGTGATCGTCGTGAGTGGCAGCAGATTGAGCCGACATGATGATCCTCTTGAACTCTTATCGGGCGGACGCGACGCGCGTGGCGCGCAGGCCGGCATAGTAGGAAACGAGCACGCTGGACGCGGCATAGGGGTCGTCATTGGCCGCATCGGTCCAGGCCGTGAACACCTCTTCAGGCACCACGTGCACCTCGATCGGCATAAAGGCGTGGCGGATGCCGCAGATTTCCGAGCACTGGCCGAAATAGATGCCCTCATTGCCTTCAGGCACATAGAACCAGGTTTCGTTCAGCCGGCCGGGGATGCCGTCCATCTTCACACCGAAAGAGGGAACCGCCCAGGAGTGAATCACGTCAGACGCCGTGACCTGAACGCGTACGGTTGCACCGGAGGGCACCACCACAGGCACATCGGTGCTCAGCAGGCGCAACTGGTCCCAATGCTCGCTCGTGATCTCGTCATCGGCGAGCATGTTGGACACGAACTCGAACCCGCCATGGTCGGGATACTCATAGGTCCAGTTCCACTGATTGCCGGTCACCTTGATGGTGAAATCGGCCTCCGGGATCACGTCCTGATAGTAGAGCAGGCGGAAAGAGGGTACCGCGATCACGATGAGGATGATCACCGGCACCGCCGTCCAGACCACCTCGATCAGCGTGTTGTGGCTGAACTTCTTGGGCTCGGAATGCCACTTATAGCGGTAGCGCGCGACGATATAGAGGATCAGGCCCAGCACCAGCAGACAGATTGCCGAGATGATCCACAGGAGCAGGCCGTGGAAGGCATAGATATTGTCCATCACCGGCGTCACCGACGGCTGGAAGCCCAGCCCGCCATCGGTAGGCGCGCCGACAATCGTGGCCGAGGCCGCGCCAGTCACAGCGGCGGCAAGGGCAGCTCCGGCAATCAGCTTGAAACGCATGTAACCCCCAAGACACTTCATGGCAGCTTGCAGGAGAGGCCCTGCTTCGTGCGGCGGAATATAGAGCCCGGCAGAGCCGGTGTCAGTGCGCTTTGAGCGCCTTTTTGTCGCAAGGCACCCAAAATGTTCAGCCAGCCCCGACAATCGGTTTGATGCAGGCTTGGCCCGTCTGCTAGCCTTCTCCGCACAAAATCTCAAGCGCTGGAGGCCTCATCGTGACCGCTTATCCGCACACGGCCCGTCTTGCCACCGCCGCCGCGGCTCTTGCATTGGCGCATGGCGTACCGGTCTGTGCCCAGGCACAGGACCGTATGCCGGCTGTGTCCTCGGCCATCAATGAATGCGTGACGGCGGCCCGCTCGGGCCGCGACATGGCCCGGGCGCTCGGCGCGTGTGACTTCGCACTGCGTGATTCGTCGCTGGGTGACGAGGAACGGGCCAGACTGCTGATCAACCGCGCCGCGCTCTCGGCGGCGCGCGGCAATGGTGGTGCGGCGATGAGCGATCTTGCGCAAGCCCGAGCCACCCTGCCGGACCTGCCCGAGCTGTATCTCAACCTGTCGGCCGCTGAAATCCGGGTCGGCAACTATGATGCGGCGGAAGCCTCCGCGCGCCGGGCGCTCGATCTGGGTCTGGAGGCGTCCCATCTGGCCTATTTCAACCGCGGCATCGCGTTGGAACGGATAGGCCGTTATGAGGAGGCCTACCGCGCCTACAGCGAAGCGGCCCGGCTCGCGCCGGACAATCAGCTCATCGCCACCCAGCCACGCCGCTACGCACGCCACCAGCCGTCAGGAAATTTGGCTCCGCAAGCGCGGCCGCGCTGATGCGAGGAGTGAAGCCCGGATGGGCTGAGCATCAAAAAGAGATGCCAAGCAAGGGTCGATAAGCGCGCGCGCCGCGCCTATGTTGGGGAAAGATGCCTGACAGGAGCCCTTCATGGCCGCGCAAGACACCACCAATCCTCTCGACGGTTTCGGCTTTGATGCAAGCGACGCCGAAGGCGTACTGAAGTACTGTCTGGAAGGCGCAGATGATGGCGAGCTCTTCCTTGAGACCATCGCCTCGGAATCGCTCAGCTATGATGACGGACGGTTGAAAGAGGCGAGCTTTGATGCCGGGCGCGGGTTTGGCCTGCGCGGTGTTTTTGGCGAGACCACCGGCTTTGCCCATTCAAACGATACGAGCCTTGCCGCGTTGAAGCGTGCAGGTGAAACGGCTTCCGCCGCGCGCAAGGGCAAGACGGGCATCATGGCCCCGCCCCCGCCGGGCACGAATGTGAAGCTCTATGACGATGTGGATGTGATCACCGAGCCAGGCTTTGAAGCCAAGGCAAAGCTGCTTGCGGAGATCGACGCTTATTTGCGCGCGAAAGACCCCGAAGTGGTTCAGGTCGGCTGTTCAATCGCCGCTTCGCGCCGCGTTGTCGGGATCATCCGGGCGGACGGGCACATGGCTCATGATGTGCGCCCGCTGGTCCGGCTGAATGTCTCGGTCACCGTGGAGCGTCAGGGTCGGCGCGAAAGCGGCTCGGCGGGTGCGGGCGGACGTGCCGAATTCTCCCGCTGGCTCAATCAGGAGAGCTGGCAGGACCTCGCCAACGAGGCGCTGCGTATCGCCAAGGTCAATCTGGAAGCGGTCGATGCACCCGCCGGCGAATGGGAAGTAGTGCTGGGCGCGGGCTGGCCGGCCATCCTGCTGCACGAGGCGGTCGGCCACGGGCTGGAAGGCGATTTCAACCGCAAGGGCACCAGCGCGTTTGCAGGGCGTATGGGCAAGCAGGTGGCCGCGCCCGGCGTCACCGTGATCGATGACGGCACCATTCCCGACCGGCGCGGCTCGATCAGCATTGATGATGAAGGCACGCCTGGCGGGCGCACCGTGCTGATCGAGGACGGCATCCTAGTTGGCTATATGCAAGACCGGATGAATGCCCGCCTGATGGGCGCGGAGCCGACCGGCAATGGACGGCGCGAAAGCTATGCCCACGCCCCCATGCCGCGCATGACCAACACCATCATGGCCGCAGGGAACCACGATCCGGCAGAAATCCTCGAAAGCCTCGATGATGGCATCTATGCGGTGAATTTCGGCGGCGGGCAGGTGGATATCACGTCCGGCAAGTTCGTCTTCCGCTGCACCGAAGCTTACCGGGTGCGCGGCGGCAAAATCGCCGAACCGATCAAGGGCGCGACCCTGATCGGGGACGGCCCCAGCGCGCTGACCCGCATCTCAATGATCGGCAATGATTTCCAGATGGACCCCGGCGTCGGCACATGCGGCAAGGCGGGCCAGGGCGTGCCCGTGGGCGTCGGCCAGCCGACGCTGAAGATTGCAGGCATCACCGTTGGCGGGGCGGGTTAATACCCTGCTGAGTGCCGCTGCGGCTCTGGCTGCAGCGATTATGGCCCTCTGCCCGGCGGCGTTTGCTGGTCCGGTTTCCTTGAACCGCAGCGCCGATGGTCACGCCGTGGTGGAACTCTCCACGCCATCCGGAACACTGCGGCTGGCGCTGGATACCGGTGCGCAGACCAGCGCCCTGACCGAGGCTGCCATCACACGGCTGCGCCTCGCCCCAGCGCCCTCCGACAGCGCCGCTCTCACTGCCCTCACCGGCCAATCCCGTGTGGCCCGCGTTACGCTCTCGGGCGCGAGGCTGGGCAGGCTGGACCTGCCGGACGTCTCACCAGCTGCCCTGCCTGAAGCTCCGGATTCGCGTGGGCAACTGGACGGTTTTCTCGGCCTTGATGCGCTGGCAGGGCGAAGCTGGCGGATCGATCTCGCCGCGAACCGGCTGGAACCGGTCCCTGATCAATCCTGCACCCCGGACCCGTTTCCCCTACCCACGCTCGAGGGCGAGATCAACGGGCGCGCAGTGCTCGTCATCGTCGATACCGGCCTTGCCGGATCGGTGGGCAACCCTGCCCTTGGCCGCCAGCTCGCCCGCCTGCCGGGCAGAACGGGGCGGGCAAGCATTATCGGAGCCGATGGCGAGATGGTT
>JBJHCI010000194.1:0-359 GCA_050485925.1 Maricaulaceae bacterium | reverse complement strand
GGTTGCTGCCCGCATGGTGCGCGCACGCACTCTAAGCGCAGGCGGGCTGGCGCGGCACAATGCGGAAATCGCCATAGCCGCCCTGCCGGTCTTCGAGACGCTGCGCCTCACCGGCCGCCCTACCCTGTTCGCGGGCATGGATTTGCTGAACGCCAGCGTGATCACGCTGACCGTAACTGACAGCGGTGCCTGCATAGAAGTCAGCGGTCCCCAGGACACCCCCATTATTGTGGAATAACCACACTACATCATTACAAAAATGCAATTAACTCACTGAAACGTGACACATATTTCTGCATTGTAACTGTCACTCGCACACCAATACCGGCACACACTCCCTATGTCTTGGGAGGGACCAG
>JBJHCI010000193.1:0-4796 GCA_050485925.1 Maricaulaceae bacterium | reverse complement strand
CGAGTACGGTTATCAGAATGACCAGCCCTCGCCTGCTCACCGGGTCGCGTGCCACCCACAGCACGAAGATGGCGAAGACAACCAGACCAGCGCCGATGCTTCCCATAACTACCGCCGCGGATATTCCGGCAATAGCGCCGAGCGTCAGAAATGCGTCCGACAGCACACTCGCGAATATGAGAGCGGCGAGGCCGCTCGCAGCGGAATAGATCGCATTGGTAAGCAAGGCCGTCCGCAACAGCGAATTGATCCGGGCGTCTTCCGGCTGCCGCCACAACGTATTTGAAACGTATGAGGTAATGGCACAGGGCTGCATAGGGTGTCTCCTCCGACCGCTGGCATCCCGCAGGATTGATGGCACCGGCTTGTTCGTATGAGCGGGCGAAAGGTTACAGTCGCGCAGGTTATCTGCGTCAGTTGTTGCAGCCGCCCTTGCCGGTCTGCACCGGCGGGCAGGGTGTATCGCCATAGGAGCAATACACACAGCAATCGCCCGGCAGTGGCCTCAACACACGCCCGCACCCCCGGCAGTCATAAAAGTACTGACAGGCATTCGAGGGCATTTCCTCGCGCGCGACATGTCCGCATTGCGGGCAGGTGAGGTTTGAGTGGGTGGCCGTCAGCGCCATTGGCCGCTCCCGGCATCTTGCCAGATCGTCGCATCCACACTGAGCGCCCCGGGGCCGAACAGCGCTACCAGACCGATGAACACGAGGATCATGATCTCCGAACTATAGAGCAGGCCGGACAGGGAGAAGAATGGGCCACCCCATTCAATATGCTTGCGGCCAACCGTCATGAAGGCCACGAAGGTTATCACCGCCAGCACGACACCGCTGAGAAGCGTGAACGCACCAACAAGAAAGAGGAAGCCGAACACGAACTCACTGGCCGAGACGAACCAGGTATTCAGCCAGGGAAGAGGGATACCCGCCTCCCGCAATGTCCGGTGCATGAGGCGGCGGCGGTCGCTGCGGAAAAGCTTGGTGTATCCGGCCCAGAAGAACATGAAGCCGACGACAAATCGTGCGACCACGCTGAGCAGGTCGAGCGGCGCACCCAGCCCCATGGCGAAGCTGGAATAATGTCCAAAGGCCTCGTTGAGCAACGGAAAGAGGCCAGACAGGGCGAGGATTGTGGCAGCGAGCATGTAATCGGTCCGAGCGAAAGGGTTCGGATCAGGCGGTCCGTCGGATGGCGATGTGGTTCTTGGGCCTATTTAGACGTCTTAGCCGTCCCAGCGGCGTCCCTCGAAAGGGGCGTCCAGCGGTGTATCGAACAGATGGTTGGCGTAGTTGCTGATGGTCTTGACGCTCAAGGCCAACACAATGCCGAGAATGTGTTTCTCCTCGTATCCGGCATTCAGGAACGCCGTGGCATCTTCCTTGGCGGGCCAGCCGCGCGTGTCGAACATGACCTTGGTGAACCGGCTGAGCGCGTCGAGCTTTGAATCCGGCAGGGCCTTGCGATTGCGAAGGGCATCGGTGACCTCTTTCGCGAGACCGGAGGCGTTGTCCGCCAGGAAGCTGTGGGCGCTGACGCAATATTTGCAGCCATTCTCCCGGCTGATGGTGATGAAGACCACTTCCTGCTCCGGCGCACTGAACCCGCTCTGCTGCCGGAACAGGTCATACCCGTGGGCATAGCTGCCCAATAGCGCGGGCAAATTGGCCATGGTCCGGTACATGTTGGGGACCATACCCATTTTCTGTTGGGCCCCTTCCATGACCTCCTTGGCAGGCGATTTTGCCTCGCTGGTCTGGAGCGGCTTTAGTGATTGCAGGGTATAGCTGGACATTGAGACCTCGCTTGAGGGGTTGCGCGCAGCGACGGGGAGATGCGGAGGCAGGCTGCGCCCTGCCCGGCCGCGAAAAAATGGTCAAGGACTGACAGACAGGATTCCCGCGCGCTCGCCCCACTGCACGTATGTGGAATTGCGGCGGAGATTCAGGGCGTCCGCGTCCGGGTTCTGGTATTCGAGACCCGGGGTGAGACCCGCTGCCTCGACGATGCGATTCATGTAGCTGTAGAGGGCACAGACAGAGACCGCTTCATAAAGCGCCTCTTCGCTCCATCCCGCGGCGCGCACCTCATCGATTGCCGGGCGGGGTATCCGCGAAGGCGTACGCGTCAGATGGCCCAGATAGCGCAGAAGGGTCTTCAACCTGTCTTCCACAGGCGCGGTCTCCAGATCGGTGATCAGCGCTTCAAGCAGGGCCGGATCAATGCCAAAGGCTTGTGCCATCAGCGTGTGCGCGCCGTAGCAGAAACTGCACCCGTTGAGGCCGGACACGTAGGCGGCTATCAGTTCGCGCTGGGCGATTGTCAGCGCACCATCATCCCTAAGCAGGGCGTCATGCAGTTCAAGAAGCGGCCGCAAGCCCTTGGGGAAGCGCTTGAAGACATCGCTCAGATGGGCGTCGGCAGGCAGGGATGGAAACAGGCTCATCAGATTACCTCATCTTGCTGATCGAGCCATTCCAGCGCATCGGCCTCCAGGCCGAAAGCGCGCGCCGTGAACCCGCTTGATGCCAGGACGCGCGTCATCTTGATGGCGTGAGCAAGCTGATCAGGGCGGTGAATGACAGCAAAGCGCACACCGGCAGGCAGATGTGACCCGAAAGCCATTGCGACCTCGGTCAGCTCGGCCACGTTGTGGGTCATCACGCAAGCGCGCCAGTCCATGGCCAGACCTTGATAATTCTTCTGGCTGATATGGGCAGAGATGTGCCGCGCATTCTCAAGGCTCGTGGCCGGTACATTCTCGCCGGTCAGCTCGACGCGCGCCACGCGTCCAAACTGGCCGGAGGGAAGCAACCGCATGGAGAGCGGTTCGATATGCCGATCCGGCGTTTTCATGCTGCTGACGCCTGCCGGGACACGAAGCGACCGGCGACATGATCCATCGAGATGCGTCCTGGCCCGCGGCCAATGATGAAGAGCAGCATGGCCGCCCACAGCGCATGACTTGCCCACCAGGCATCGGGAAAGACGAAAATCTGGATGACGAGTGTCATCACCAGCAAACCGGCTGCGGCAAAGCGGGTGAACAGGCCGATAACCAGCAGGATCGGCAGAATGAACTCGCCAAGGGTCGCCATCCAGGCCGCGAGCTCGGCAGGCAGCAGCGGCAAGGCGAAATCACCACGGAACTGGGCAAGGGTCGTTGCCCTCACGTCCAGCGGCAGCTCGGGCAGGCGTATGTGAAACTTCTCGATCTCGAAATCGTTGATCACCTCGACATAACGCCAGACGCCAAATGTCTCCACCTTGGTCAGGAAGGAGCGCCAGAAGACGCCCGCAATCGTGAGCCGCATGAACAGGGAAAGCAGGTCATGCGCGATGATGCGTTCGGCCAGGGCGGCAGCCTTGCCATGGAGGCGGTGAAGGGTTGCGACCATCTTTGCGGGTTGCGAAGGCGCAACCGGGTTGGAGCGGGTCATGAGTTGTTCCTTTCGAAAACACCGGCCCGGATAAGGCTGAAGGCCGCAGAAGCGGGATCGCTGCCGGGGGCGATGGCATGAGCGGCCGCGCAGGCTTCCTCCAGGGCAGCGCCGGAGAAGAGCGCATTGAGGAGCACATGTTCCCCGGCGCTGGTCTTGCGGTGGCGCACCTCTCCGGATTGCCGCCAGACGAGAGCCGTCTCTGCGCCATCGGCAAGCCGTATCCGGCTGACCTGGCGGTCCTCGCGGTTGGTCCGCCAGATGGAATAAACGGGCAGGTCGAAGGCGAGTATCTGGCTTGCCGGATGCGGACCGAGACGTAGACCCGCGAGGGCACCATTGCCTGCCGCAATGACGTCCCGCATTTCGAGGGCTGGCCTGTCCGGTGCGTGATGAGCGAGCAGCCAGACCCGGTCCAACCGTGCGATATCGGGCAGGTAGGGAAGGCTGGCCGCCGGCTCGAACTGTTCGATGAAGCTGTCAAAACCATCGCCATAAAGGGCAAGGACCGGACTGCGGGGCGGAGCGGTCTCGCGAAAAGCGGCGGCCATGGCAGAGAAGAAGCGCTCACCGACCAGGCGGTGCACCGCGGGATAGGCCCGGGCCAGCGCTTCCACCGCAGCGCGCGCCACATTATTGCGGTAAACGGCAAGGCCCGGCGCCGGACTGCCTGCCAGAAATACGGACAGGTCCGGCGCATCACGGCCTGCAATCATCGCTGCGAACGCCGTGTAGAACCCGATGTCTGCGGCATCAGACATGGGCCGCCTCCCGGCGTGTTGCAGGCCTTCTGGCCGCCATCATCCCGGCAGCGCGGTTGCGCTCGGCCATGAGATCGGCGAAGGGCGGGATGTCATTATCGCGCTCGATGAGCGTGGGTACGGCGCCGAACCGGTCGAGAGCCTTTGCATATAATGCCCAGACATTCTCAGAGATGGCCGTGCCGTGCGTATCGATCAGCAAGCCAGGTTCGCGCGTATCAGGAGCGTGTCCGGCCAGGTGAATCTCGCCAATCGCGGCGGCTGGCAGGTCATTGATGAACGCGCAAGGGTCGCGGCCAGTATTGTGCGCGGTGACATGGACATTGTTCACGTCCAGCAGCAGTCCGCATCCGGTACGCTGCACGGTTTCGGCGAGGAACTCGGCCTCACCCATCTCCCCGGTCAGCTTTACATAAAGCGAAGGGTTCTCGATGAGTATGCGCCGCCCGAGCACCTCCTGGGTTTCGTCGACATGCTCGCAGAAGCGTTTCAGCGCGGCCTGTGTATAGGGAAGCGGCAGAAGATCGGCGAAGTGCTCGCCATCGTGTGCGCACCAGGCAAGATGCTCGGAGATCTGGAATGGCGCGTAACG
>JBJHCI010000192.1:0-4802 GCA_050485925.1 Maricaulaceae bacterium | reverse complement strand
CCGAATGGCTGGTGCATTCGGCGACGGCTCTGATGACGGCCAATGCCCACGATCGCTTTCTGAGGGAAAATGGCGGCCCCGAGCGCCTACATAGCTTCTAGCACGGGCGATCTGGCCCGCGCGCATGGCGTTCAGCCTATCTGCATGAATTTATTTATGTGCCTCTTATCCTGCGACAATTTATCGCTGGTTAACCATGTGAACCAACCCTCGCCTGAGGCGCGAACCAACGCGTTAGGGGAGGGTTCTATCATGGACGCAGGATTTATCGAGGATCGAACGCGGTTTCTGGAGCTGGATGCCGGGCGGCGCGAAACGCTGCGCAATATCGCGCCGGCAGTGGTGTCGGCATTGCCTGGCGCGCTGGACCGCTTCTACGGCGTGGTGTCGCAGACCGCGGAAACATCGCGCCATTTCCGGGATACCAACCACCAGGCGCAGGCGCGAGAGCGTCAGATCTCGCACTGGAAAGGCATTCTCGAAGGGCGCTTCGATGACCGCTATGGCGAGGCGGTACGCCGTATCGGCCTTGCGCACAGCAAGCTCGGCCTGGAGCCACGCTATTATATCGGCGGCTATGCCCATCTGGCGGCAGACCTGCTCAAGGCGGCGGTAAACGCCTCCGCCCGCCGGATGCCGTTCGGCAAGGACAGCACCGATGAGACCATTGACGCGCTGGTGCGCGCGCTCTTCCTCGACATGGAACTGGTGGTTTCCATCTATCTGGAGGAGACCGAGGCCGAGGCCCGGCGTACACGCGATACGCTGGCAGGCGAGCTGGAAAATGGGGTGGCGGCCATTGCCGAGACGCTGGGCCAGGCAAGTGCCAGCCTTGATGCCGCGGCGAGCACGGTACTGGCCGCAGTGGAGAAAACGCGCGAGGAAGCCGCCAGCGCCGCGTCCGGCGCGGAGCAGGCGGTGGCCAGTGTCAAATCCGTTGCTGCGGCGTCCAGCCAGATCGGCGCGGCCTCCGGCGAGATCGCCAATCAGGCCGGCGGCCAGGTGCGTGTGTCCGGAGAAGCGGTGGACAAGGCGGCGTCCGCCGCTGCGACCATCAGCGAGCTGGACGAGGCGGCCCGCCAGATAGGCGGGGTTGTAGGCCTGATCAGCGATGTCGCTGAACAGACCAATCTTCTGGCCCTGAACGCGACTATCGAGGCGGCACGGGCCGGTGAGGCGGGCAAGGGTTTCGCGGTGGTCGCCTCGGAAGTGAAATCGCTGGCCGAGCAGACAGCCAAGGCGACCGCCGAGATCAGTGCGCGCATCGAGGCCATACAGAGCGCCACGGGCGCGGCCGTCACCGCGGTGGACGAAATCCGCAAGGTGATCGGCGAGGTGAGCGAGGCGGCTTCGGCGATCGGTGCAGCGGTGGAGGAACAGTCTGCGGCCACCAACGAGATCGCCCGCAATTCCGATCAGGCTGCGTCCGGCAACCAGTCGGTTGCCTCCGCCATCGCGTCGGTGGAGGCCCAGGTGGCCTCGGCGGCCGAGGCGGCCCGCTCGGTCTCAGAAGGGTCGGCGGCGGTGCGGGAGCATTCCGGCGGCATCTCCACCCAGATCGCCCAGTTCGTTGAAAGGCTGCGGGCAGCCTGATGTTCAGTTAGGGAGTACCCGACCATGTTTCTCACCCGCCTTATCTACCACAGCTGTGCGAGCTTTGAGGCGGAGACGCGAACCGTGTCGGAGGAACTGGGCCGGATACTCTCCGCGGGACTGAAGAATAATCCGCCAAGGGGGCTGACCGGTGTGCTGGCGGTGGATGGCGACCGGTTCATCCAGGTGCTGGAAGGTCCGCGTCAGGAAGTGTCGGCGACCTTCCGGCGGATCGCGGCGGATCAGCGCCATCAGGATGTCGAGCTGGTC
Source organism: Maricaulaceae bacterium (assembly GCA_050485925.1). Classification (GTDB taxonomy): domain Bacteria; phylum Pseudomonadota; class Alphaproteobacteria; order Caulobacterales; family Maricaulaceae; genus Glycocaulis. The sequence goes on along the minus strand of JBJHCI010000192.1, from coordinate 2,939 downwards.
ATGTGCACCGAGGTGGAGCAGCGCTGCTTCTCTGACTGGTCGGTGGCGGTGCTGCGTGAAGAGACCCTGCCGGGCTGCGAACCACGCGAGCCCGATTACGGGCACATCACGGCAGAGGGTCTCCTGGAACGGGCCCGGCGCATACGCGAGACCGGGCTGATCGCCCGGCGCCAGACACCGGGTGTGGAGTTCGACGCCTGAGACGACAGACAGCCCCGGCGCAACGGCCGGGGCTTGCTGCAGGCAGGCCGGGCGCGCCCCCTTGCCGGGACGCAAGCCCCGCATTTAGCGCGCGGCTTCCTCGCTGGTGCCCTTGTCGCCCTCTTCGGCGAGTGACATTTCGTGCCACATCGCGTTGAGGATGGCGAAGGAGCAGGCAAGGCCGATGCCCAGTATCCAGGCAAAATACCACATGGTCGTTACACTCCTTCTGCCTAGTAGTAATCGCCGCTGGTGACGTCTTCAGTGGTCACCCTTCCCCACATCACTTTGAACGCCCAGGCCGTGTAGGCGAGGATGATGGGCATGAAGATCACCGTGGTGATCAGCATGATGAACAAGGTGAGCTGGCTCGACGAACTGTTCCACACGGTCAGGCTGGCATTGGGTTGAATGCTCGACGGCAGGATGAAGGGGAACATGGAAAGCCCCACCGTGGAGATGATCCCGAAGGTGGAAAGCTTCGAACCGATAAAGGTCACGCTTTCCGAATTCATCCTCAATCCCGCCAGCGCGGCGAACGCGCCGCCAAAGCCCAGCACGGGTGCGAGGATCATCCAGGGATGGGCGGCATAATTGGACAGCCACGCGCCCGCCTCGGCCGCCGTTTCGGTGAGCAGCGGATTGGACGGCCCGCCCGGATTGGCTTCGGAGACATGGGTGAAGCCGTAGGGCCCGTAAGCCATCACCAGCCCGCCGATCGCGAACAGCACAATCGAGGCGATGGCCAGGATCGGCGCGAATGTCCGCGCACGATCCCGCACCGGGCCGTATTCGGCCTTCATCGACAGCCAGGCCGCGCCATGCAGGCCCATCATCGTCACCGACAAGAGGCCGCACAGAATGGCGAACGGGTTGAGGAGATCGAAGAAGGAGCCGTCCCAGTAGGCGCGCATGTTGTCGTCCAGCCGGAAGGGCAGGCCGACCAGCACATTGCCGACCGCCACGCCGAACAGGAGGGCGGGCACGAAGCCGCCGGTGAACAGCGCCCAGTCCCACATCGCCCGCCAGCGCTTGTCTTCCCGCTTGGAGCGGTATTTGAACGCCACGGGTCTGAGGATCAACGCGGCCAGCAGCACGAACATCGCCAGATAGAGCCCGGAGAACGAGACCGCATAGACCAGCGGCCAGGCGGCGAAGATCGCCCCGCCTCCGAGGATGAACCAGACCTGGTTACCCTCCCAGGTCGGCCCGACCGTATTGATGGCGACGCGCCGTTCTGAATCGGTCTTGGCCACGAAGGGCAGGAGCCCGGCCACGCCAAAGTCAAATCCGTCCGTGGCGGCAAAGCCGATCAGGAGGACGCCCAGAAGGCCCCACCACAGGACACGCAGTACTTCGTAGGAAAGCGGGATTTCCATGGTCGATGTCCTTCTTACTCGGCCGGAACGGGTTTGGCTGACGCACGCCCGGATGGCCGCTTTTTCGGCGCGGTCCCATCGGTCAACTCAGGGTAAGGGCCCTTCTTGATCACCTGGATCATCAGCATGACCATGATCACGGCCAGCACACCGTAGAACAGGGTGAAGCCGGCAATCGTCATCCAGATCTGGGTGGCGTTGAGGCTGGAAACGCCCATGAAGGTCGGCAGCTGACCCTCGATGATCCAGGGCTGACGGCCATATTCGGCGAGCAGCCAGCCGAGCTCCGCCGCCACCCATGGCAGGGGCAGGGAGACAAGGGCGATTTTCAGGAACCAGCGCGTCTCATGCCTGCGCAGCGTTACCAGCACGAAGGCCACACCGAACAGAGCGATGAAGTAGAAGCCGAGCCCGGCCATCACGCGGAAGGACCAGAACAGCACCGGCACGTCCGGAATGGTGTCGAGCGCGGCCTGACGTATCTGATCGGGCGTCGCGTCGCGCGGGTCCTCCATATAGGCGGTCAAGAGATAGGCGTAGCCCAGGTCGCGCCAGCTCTCCTCGAACACGGCGCGCGCGTCCACATCGGTTTCGTCCACGCGCAGCGTCATCAGCGCGTCATAGGCACGTATGCCGTTCTCCACCCGGTCCTCGGCGATGGCGACGAGGGGCAATATGCCTTCCACCTCCCGGTCGAAGGAGCGCGTCGCGATCAAGCCCAGCACCCAGGGAATGTCGACGGCGAAATGCGTGGTCTGGTTTTCCACGTCAGGAAAACCGATCACGGTCAGCGGGGCGGGCGGCTCATGGGTTTCCCACATGGCTTCCAGCGCGGCGAGCTTCATGCGCTGGTTGTCGGTGAGCGCATAGCCGCTCTCATCGCCCAGCACGACGACCGACAGCGCGCCGGCAAGACCGAAGCCGGCCGCCACCGTCATGGAGCGCTTGGCAAAACCGGTATGGCGGCGCTTCAAAAGGAACCAGGCCGAGACCGCCAGCACAAAGACCGCAGCGGTGACATAGCCCGCCGAGACGGTGTGCACGAACTTGGCCTGCGCGACCGGGTTCAGCAGGACAGCGGCAAAATCGACCACCTCCATGCGCATGGTTTCGGGATTGAACGCCGAACCGACCGGGTTCTGCATCCAGCCATTGGCGATCAGGATCCACAGGGCGGAAAGATTGGTGCCGAGCGCCATGAACCAGGTCACCGCAAGGTGGCCCTGCTTGCTCATCCGGTCCCAGCCGAAGAAGAACAGCCCGACCAGCGTCGCTTCCAGGAAGAAGGCCATCAGGCCCTCAATGGCCAGAGGCGCGCCGAACACATCGCCCACATAGTGGGAGTAGTAGGACCAGTTC
>JBJHCI010000191.1:0-4843 GCA_050485925.1 Maricaulaceae bacterium | reverse complement strand
GTCACATAGTCCATGGTGTATTCCATACCCGCGCAGCCGCCATTCTTCACGCCTACACGCAAGAAGCCCTTGCCCTCACGCGCCATCAGCGCACGCACGCGCTCCGCGGCGGCGTCTGTCAGGGTTACCGGCTTGGGACGTTCACGAACCATGGTCCTATCCTATAGCATGTTCAGCTGAAGGCGGGCTTCATCGGTCATCCGGTCAGGCGTCCAGGGCGGATCGAAGGTCAGATCGACCTCGGTGCGCTCCACCCCATCCACCGAGTTGCACGCCTCCTGCACCCAGAGCGGCATTTCGCCCGCCACAGGACAGCCCGGCGCCGTCAGCGTCATCTGGACTTTCAGTGTGCGATCATCTTCCAGATCGACCTTGTAGATCAGGCCCAGCTCATAGATGTCGACCGGGATTTCCGGATCATGCACGCGTTTCAGGGCCGCCACGACATCATCGGTGATGCGCGCGATCTCCTCTTCCGGGATCGACATGTCACCTTTCCCGGCGGGTTCAGCCCGCACCTCGGGCGCAACGGGGCGGGCCGGCGCGGCAAGGTCAATCACGTCGCGCTCGCGCGTTTCCCGGTTTTGTCCATCAGCGGCCATCTCGTTCATTCTCCTGACCCCTAGATGAGGAAGCTGCGCGCGCGGCGCAAGGCATCGAGAAACACGTCGACTTCCGCGTGCGTGTTATAAATCGCAAAGCTGGCGCGCAGGCTGGCCGTGATCCCGTAGCGTTTCATTAGCGGATGGGCGCAGTGATGGCCCGCGCGTACGGCGACGCCATAGCGGTCCATGATCTGGGCGAGATCGTGCGCGTGGGCGCCCTCCACCACGAAGGAGAGGATCGGGCCCTTGCCGGGCGCCGTGCCGAGAATGCGGATACCGTCCATCTCTTCCAGGCCCGCCGCCGCCGCGTCCAGAAGCGCGTGCTCGTGGGCGAGCGCTTCAGGCGTTACCCGCGTGCTCATCCAGTCCAGCGCCGCGCCAAGGCCGATCGCATCGGCGATGGCAGGCGTACCGGCCTCGAACTTGTGCGGTGCGTGGGCGTAGACCACGCCGTCTTCGCTGACCTCCGCGATCATCTCGCCCCCGCCTAGGAAAGGCGGCAGACGGTGCAGCCAGTCCCCCTTCGCATAGAGCGCGCCCGACGCATTGGGCCCGTAGAGCTTGTGGCCGGTCAGCGCATAGAAGTCACAGCCAATGGCAGACACGTCCACCGCGCCATGCACCACGGCCTGTGACCCGTCAAAGAGGATCGGCACGCCATGGCTGTGCGCGATGCGGGTCAGCGCCTCTGCCGGATTGAGCGTGCCGAGCACATTGGACATATGGGCGAGCGCCACAATCTTCGTGCGGGATGTGAAGAGGCTTTGATAAGCCTCTATATCCAAAGTCCCTTCCTCGGTGACGCGCGCCCATTTGATGACCACACCCTTGCGCTCGCGCAGGAAGTGCCAGGGGACAATGTTGGAGTGGTGCTCCATCTGGCTGAGGATGATTTCATCGCCCTCAGTCAATCCCTGTCCGAAGCTTGCGGCGACGAGATTGATCGCCTCTGTTGCCCCTCGGGTCAGAACGATCCGGTCAGGCGAGCCTGCGCCGACGAAGCGGGCGATCTTGCCGCGCGCGGCCTCGAACGCCTCGGTCGTCTCATTGGCAAGCGTATGCAGCCCCCGATGCACATTGGCATAGGAGCCGCGCCAGACATTGGCGACCGCCTCGATGACAGATTCCGGCTTCTGCGCCGAGGCCGCATTGTCGAGATAGACCAGCGGCTTTCCGTGCACTTCACGGGAGAGGATCGGAAACTCGGCGCGTACCGCCTCCACATCGAAACGGGCGGGAGCCTTGGCGGGCGCGTTCATCGCAAAGCCTCCAGAGCAGCGCGCAGACGCGCCAGCAGGCCGTCACGGATCGCCTCGCCCTCAACCCGCTCTAGCGGTTCGGCCAGGAAGCTCTCGGTCAGCAGGGCGCGCGCCGGAACTTCAGGAATGCCGCGCTGGCGCATATAGAACAGGGCTTCGGCGTCCAGCTCGCCCAGCGCATTACCATGCGCGCAGGCCACATCGTCAGCGTAAATCTCAAGCTCCGGCTTGGCGTCGATCTCGGCGCGTTCACCCAGCAGGAGGCCGCGATGGTTCATGCGCGCATCGGTCTTCTGCGCTGCGCGCTCCACATGGATCTTGCCCTGAAACACGCCGCGTCCACCGGGCATGACCGCGCCCTTGGAAACCTCCTCGGTCACCCCGTGCGGGCCGGTATGGCGCACTATGGAGGTCTGGTCGAGATGCAGGCCTTCGCCCAGCAGATAGGCGCTGTCGAGGCGCACACGCGCGCCATGGCCCGGATGGGTGATATGGGTCTCGATCCGGGCAAGCTTCGCCCCGAAGCCGAGCGTCGTCTGCGCGTAATCAGCATGGCCGGCGAGCGCCACACTGCCGGTCACCACCAGCACCGCGTCGGGCGCGGCGTCCTGCTCGATGATGCGGGTCAGGCGCGCGCCCTCGCCCAGCCGGATATCAAGCGCGATATTGGCGAACGCGCCCGCCTCCAGCGCATAGCGTTCATGCAGGACGGCGCTGACACCCGCCGGCACGTCGATCACCAGCGCCCGGTGGGATGCACCCTCGCTGGCGGAGACGTCCAGAGTGAAGCGCTCGTCAGCCTTCAGAGTGAACATGCCCGCAGGGCCGCCCAGAATGCCCGCCAGACGCGCCGGAAGGCTTACAGGCCCCGTGACAATCAAAACTTCAGAATCGGCCTCACGGGGCGTTCTAGCGGCCATTACGCCGGTCTTCGCCGGAAGGCGGGAGAGAACGGTTCTGAGATCAGACCATTTCCACGCCTCCACCCGCCGGTGCGGCAGGCCGGACGCGCGTAAAGCTTCCGCCGCCTCGCCATCTGGCAGGGCGTCCAGCAGGGCTTCCTCGTAAAGGTTCAGCTTGACCGGCAGCCCCATGACTTACGCCGCCTTTCCGGCATAGCGCTCATAGCCTTCGGCTTCGAGCTTCACGGCGAGTTCCGGCCCGCCGCTTTCCACGATCCGGCCGCCCGCCATGACGTGGACAACATCGGGTTTCAGGTATTCCAGCAGGCGCTGATAGTGGGTGATGACCAGCATGGAGCGGTCGGGCGAACGCAGCGCGTTGACGCCATCGGCCACCACGCGCAGCGCGTCGATATCAAGCCCTGAGTCCGTCTCGTCGAGGATGAGGAATTTGGGGGAGAGCATCAGTGCCTGGAAAATCTCCATGCGCTTTTTCTCGCCGCCAGAGAAACCGACATTCACAGGGCGCTTGAGCATTTCATTGGAAATGCCCAGTTTTGCAGCATTTTCCCGCGCAAGCTTCATGAAATCCGGCGCAGCAATCTCGTCCTCGCCGCGCGCCTTGCGCTGGGCGTTCGCCGCTTCTTTGAGGAAGGTCAGGGTCGGCACGCCGGGGATTTCCACCGGATACTGGAAGGAGAGGAACAGGCCCCTGGCGGCACGCTCTTCCGGCTCCAGCTCGCCCATCTCTTCGCCCAGGAAGCTGACCGAGCCGTCCGTCACCTCATAGCCGTCATGACCCGCCAGCACGTAGGAGAGCGTGGACTTGCCGCACCCGTTCGGCCCCATAATGGCGTGCACCTCGCCCGCCGGCACGGTCAGGTCGACGCCTTTCAGGATGGCCTTGGCTTCACCCTCTTCCGGGTTCACGCGGGCATGGAGGTTTTTGATTTCAAGCATGGCATTCGGCTTTCAGTTTACGCGTCATCCCCGCGCAGGCGGGGATCCAGTTATTGTTGATGCTCCGCACATCCGTGCGTCGCTCCTCGCATTGGCTCGGGCGCGCGGTCGCGCTTGCGGCGCTGCGCGCCGGGGAGCCAGTCCGCCCCCGCAAGGGGCACTAGGCCGAACGGCCGCCCGCGACTTTTCGCGGAACATCGCAACGCGGATGCGTTGCGGAACCAAAAAGAGGGCTGGGCACCGGCTTGCGCCGGTGAAACGAAGAGAGTGAGTCATCACCCCACGCTCCCTTCCAGCGAGACTTTGAGGAGCGCCTGCGCCTCCACGGCAAATTCCATCGGCAATTCCTGCAGCACCTCGCGGCAGAAGCCGTTGACGAGCAGGGCGACGGCCGTTTCCTCGTCCAGCCCGCGTGAGCGCGCATAGAAGAGCTGGTCGTCGGAGAGTTTGGAGGTGGTCGCCTCGTGCTCCAGCACGGCGTCCGGCGTTTTCGCTTCGATATAGGGCACGGTGTGCGCACCGCACTGATCCCCGATCAGGAGGCTGTCGCACTGGGTGAAATTGCGCGCGCCGGCAGCCTTGGCGTGGACGGAAACGAGCCCCCGATAGGTCTGGTCAGAGCGTCCGGCCGAAATGCCCTTGGCGATGATGCGCGATTTCGTGTTGCGGCCCAGATGGATCATCTTGGTACCGGTATCGGCCTGCTGGCGGCCATTGGTGACAGCGATGGAATAGAACTCGCCCTGGCTGTTATCCCCGCGCAGCACGCAGGACGGATATTTCCAGGTGATGGCGGAGCCGGTCTCGACCTGCGTCCAGCTCACCTTGGAATTTTTGCCCCGGCAGTCGGCCCGCTTGGTGACGAAGTTATAGACCCCGCCCTTGCCTTCGGCGTCGCCCGGCCACCAGTTCTGCACGGTGGAGTATTTGATCTCGGCATCATCGAGCGCGACCAGTTCCACGACCGCTGCGTGGAGCTGGTTCTCATCGCGCATGGGCGCGGTGCAGCCCTCAAGGTAGGACACATACGCACCCTCATCGGCGATGATCAGCGTGCGCTCGAACTGGCCGGTGCCTTGCGCATTCATGCGGAAGTATGTCGACAGCTCCATCGGGC
>JBJHCI010000190.1:0-4849 GCA_050485925.1 Maricaulaceae bacterium | reverse complement strand
GGGTTGGCCGCAGGGTAAAATCCAGCGCCACATAGATCAGCAGCGCGGCCACCATCGCATTGCGCATGAGTGGGCCTCTGGTGGTGCCGATCATCAGCCCGTCGAGCTGCCAGCTCGCAAACCCCATCACCGGCACCAGCGCGCAGTATGGCAGGAAGGCCGTGGCGGCTGCCCGCGTGGCTTCGTCTGCGGTGATGAGGTGGATGAAGGCCTCACCGAACAGGATGAGGGCGAGCGAGGCCAGCACGGCAAACGCGGCTGCCTGTTCGCTGGTCAGGCGGAAGGCGCGTTTGAGGCCCCTCCAGTCGCCCTTGCCGGCCGCCTTGCCCGCCACCGTTTCGGTGACATGGGCGAAGGCATCAAGGAAGTAGGCGATGATGGAGATGAATTGCAGCAGCACCGCATTGCCGGCCATGGTTTGCGTGCCTTCGCGCAGGCTCGCCTCGTTGAACCAGGCAAAACCGGCGAGCAAGGCCAGCGTGCGCAGGAAGATGTCCCGATTGACGGCAAAGAGCCTCGCCATGGCTTGTGGGGCGAGGACCAGTGCGCGGGAAAGGGCGGCCGGCGGACGGTCTTTCAGCACGATGACAACCAGCCCCGCGCCCGCGATGAGATGCAGCCACAGCGCCAACGTAGAGGCCCAGCCAACGCCCGCCACGCCCCAGCCGAGCCCGATCACGAACAGGATGGAGAGGCCTGCATTGATGATATTGAGGATGGCCTGAAGCCAGAGGGCGAGCCCTGTCCGCCCCAGCCCGATCAGCCAGCCATAGAGCGCGAACCCGGCGAGCGCTGCAGGCGCGCTCCATATGCGGGCATCGAAATAGGCCCGGCTCGCCATTTCTACATCGGTCTCGGCAGAGAAGATGGCGAAGGCGAGAGATTTAAGCGGCCATTGCGCCAAGATCAGCACCGCCCCGATGCCAAGCCCGGTCAGTACGGCACGGATCAGGCTGGCGCGCACATCGGCTTCGTCTCCGCGTCCGTCTGCCTGAGCGGTCAGCGCGGTGGAGCCCATGCGTAAAAAGCCGAAGGCCCAGAAGACGAAGTTGAAGATCAGCGCGCCGAGCGCCACGGCTGCGATCTCTGCGGTCGCGCCTGTCTGGCCAATGACGGCGATGTCCACCAGCCCCACCAGAGGCGTTGCCATATTGGCCGCCATGATGGGCAGGGCCAGGGCCAGCACCTTGCGGCGGGTGAGAGGGGATGCGCCAGTCATCTGCGCCGCTTAGCGCCAAACACGCCCCCTCGCAAATCGCGTATGATCACATTAGCTTGCGCTGTGTAATCCGTTGCCGCGAGGGAGATTGCGCCATGATCCGTGCCTGGGCCGCTCATGAGAAAGCCGGACATTTCAGCGAGATCAGCTATGATCCGGGCGAGATCCGCGTCGATGAGGTGGAGATAGCGGTCGAGGCGTGCGGGCTCTGCCATTCCGACCTGTCTTTGCTGGATGAGGAATGGGGCGAGACGGCCTTTCCGCTGGTGCCGGGCCATGAAGTGGTCGGCACGATCCGCGCGATGGGCAAGGGCGTGCGCCATCTGAAAATTGGTCAGCGTGTAGGCGTGGGCTGGCTCGCGCGCTCCTGCCTCACCTGCAATACCTGCATGTCCGGTGACCATAATCTGTGCGCTGGCGCGCAAGGCATTGCCGTCGGTCGGTTTGGAGGTTTTGGCGAGGCAGTACGGGTGCAGGCCGCGTGGGCCGTGCCGCTTCCTGAGGGGCTCGATGCGCGCGCGGCCGGGCCGCTTTTCTGCGGCGGCATTACGGCGTTTGCGCCGATCGTCGCCTTCGACGTGAAGCCGACAGACAGGGTTGGCGTGATCGGGATTGGCGGGCTCGGCCATCTGGCGCTTCAGTTTCTCAAGGCGTGGGGCTGCGAGGTGACCGCCTTCACCTCCACCGGTACCAAGGCGGAAGAAGCGAAAAAGTTTGGCGCGCACCGCATTGTCGACAGCCGCTCGAAAGATGCGCTCAAAGCCGAGGCCGGACGATATGATTTCATTCTCTCCACCGTGGCCGTGCCGCTGGACTGGAAGCGCTATATGGCCGCGCTGGCGCCGAAGGGCCGGCTGCATACGGTGGGGGCCGTGTCAGAGCCGCTGGAAATCCCGGCCTTCTCGCTCATTGGCGGGCAGAAATCGATCTCCGGCTCGCCGGTCGGCAGCCCGGCCGTGATGGCGCAGATGCTGGAATTCTGCGCGCGCCATAACATCATCCCGCAGGTGGAATACATGCCGATGAGCCGGATTGATGACGCTTTCCAGCACCTCCGTGACGGCAAGCCGCGCTATCGCATCGTGCTGGAGAACGATTTTGCCTGATTGACAAGAAAAACCCCCGCGCCGGGGGCTGGCGCGGGGGTAAGGCATGCCGCCCGGAAAAGGGGCTGCGGCGCGGCATGATGGAATAAACGCTTTAGCTGTTATCGCTCCGGCGCTGTTCCATACGGGAGGCCTGGGCACGTACCAGACGCTGGTGCGCGTCCAGATCGATGGCGGCCTGTTCGATGGCGGTCTCGTAGCAGGTGCGCGCCTCGCGGCTTTCCGCAGCGGTACGCGGTCCGGGCGCGTAACAGACATTACGTGCGGCCTTGCGGACATTCTCGTCCAGTTCTGCGCGACCGGCATCGGTTGCCAGCTCCAGCGGATGGTAGCGCACGATCTGCTCGGCGGGCTCATTGGCCATGGCCGTTCCGGCGAGTGTCAGCATCGCAATGGAACCCAGTGCGACTGAGAGGGAAGAAGGTTTCATCTGACCGTTCCTTGTTCTTGAGGGTTTCTTTTCGACCTTGCGACCGGGTTCTGGGGATCTGTCGTCCCGCTTTTGGCACCGGCCACACGCGCACCATCGCGCCGGCGACATTGCGCAGGCGTTTCAGGCTGCTGAATTCGCGGTAACAAAGTGTCTGGCTGGTAATGATCAGCCGGCTGCCCGGCCCTTACCGGCGCAACGTTTTGAGCAGTGGACGACGCGTTCCCAGTCGCGCTCCCACTTCTTGCGCCAGCGAAAGGGGCGTCTGCAAACAGGGCAGATCTTCTGTGGCAGATTCGATTTTGTGACCTGTCTGCGCGTTGCGCGCTGTCTCATCGCGCCACGGCCCGCCACATCCGCTGCAAGAACGGGCGGACGGGAAGGAACAGCCGGTAGAGTCCCTCCAGAATCCAGAGGAGCGGCGGCGTAGCCGCGAGCCGTCCCGCCCAGCGCCAGCCCGGCGTGACCTCCCAGAGCGCGGCAAAGGCGCGCGCGCCGGATACCGTCCGGCCATCGGAAAGTGCCACATGAAAGCGCGCCAGTGCCTCATCGCGCGTCGTTTCTGCTGGCAGCGGGGCTTGCGCGTCGGAAATGTCGTGAAACACCGCATCCGTTCCGTGTTTGCGGTAGAGCGATATTTCCGCGCGGCACATGGGGCACGCCCCGTCATAAAAGACGGTGCATGCGGCCGGGCCCGCTTTTGCAGCGCGTTGATCTTGTGTTTGCGTTTTTTCATCCATGTGTCTGAAATCTAGAACAGTGGCTGAGCGGGAAAAGGTGTGCATGGCTGAGGGGCGGGTAGCGATCATCGGAGCGGGGCTGGCAGGCGCGGCCTGTGCGCGCGCATTGCGCAAGGCGGGTCGGGCGGTCGTGCTGTTCGAAAAGGGCAGGGGGTCCGGGGGAAGGCTGTCCACCCGGCGGGTCGAGACTCCGGCCGGCGAGGCGCATATTGATCATGGCGCACAATTCCTCACCGCCCGGGGAGAGGCCTTTCTCACCCTTATGGAGGAAGCGCAGGCTGCCGGTGCCGCCGCGCCCTGGAATGCCCGGCTGGTGTCCATCGACCGGGCGGGCAATGTGGAGCCCCTGCGCGAAGAGATACGCTGGACCGGAACGCCCGGCATGAATGCCATCGTGAAGATGGCCCTTTCCGGGCTTGATGTCCGCGTCACAACGCAAGTGGTGAAACTCAGGGGCGGTCCGGGTGGCTGGTGGCTGGTTTTCGCAGATGGCGGTGAGGATGGGCCGTTTGCCGCGGTGGCGATCACCATCCCGCCCGAACAGTTGATCGAGCTGCTGGCCCGTACCGATGGAGATTTTTCCGGACAGATCGCACAGGCGCGCGCGGCGGTGATCGGCCCGTGCCAGGCGGTGATGATGCAGTGCGATCCCGGCTTCGATCCCGGCTTTGACGCGGCCAAGCTCTATGGCGGCGGGGTGACGTGGATGGCGCGCAGCCTCTCCAAGCCGGGCCGCTACGGTGTGGAGAGCTGGGTGCTGCACGCCAGTACAAACTGGTCACGGGCGCATCTGGAAGACGGTCCTCAAGCCGTGATCCGTGCGCTTACCGAAGAGGTGCATGTGCGCTTCGGCATGCCGCTGCCTCGCTGGGCCGAGGCGCATCGCTGGCGCTACGCCTTGAGCGAAAAGGCACCGGGAACGCCCTTTGCGCTGGATGAAACGGGCAGTGTCGGGTGTGGCGGCGACTGGCGGCTGGGCGGGCGGGCGGAGCTGGCCTGGGATAGCGGGTTAGCCCTCGGGCAGGCGCTGGCAGGCGCCTAACCTTCCCCTTCAGGCTTGATCAGGAAATGGCCATGCAGGGCGGCGACAGGTGCGCCGCGCCGGTCCTGCCAGGCTTCCACGCGCACATTGGCCACGCGCGCACCCTGACGGGTGATGATGCCGCGCGCATAGACGTCCTGCGGGCGCGCCGGGCGCAGATAATCCACCGAGACGTCGATCGGTTTGGGCAGGGCCGCCAACGGCGTGCCGGCCAGCAGGGCGGCAGAGGCGGTGATCTCCATGAAGGCACCAATCGCCCCGCCATGCAAAGCCGGGATCAGCGGATTGCCGACGAGATCGGCCGTATAGGGC
>JBJHCI010000189.1:0-4855 GCA_050485925.1 Maricaulaceae bacterium | reverse complement strand
GTGAAGTGTGCCTCCAGTGTACCATCTGTCCTGGTGCCCGTACGCAGTGGACGATAGGGTCACCAGCAAGATGGCTATTATGGCAATGTACAATCTGAACACTGGCCTGCCCTCCCGCGTTCTCGCGTCTTCACTATGAAGTTCTGCTGGGTCATGCCGCAACCCAAAATCGTCGAGTCAGGATACGACTAGTGCCACGTCGTAGTGCGAATGACGCGATTCTCGCCTATCTCTGCGGTTATGGCCCGCGCTGACAAACCCGATGCCCCGCCTGACATGGCGGCAGAGCTTTCCGCGCCAACCGCGTCGGAGGCTGGGCGCACGGGGCCGGAGATCATTGCCGATTATGTAAAGCGCCTGCCGATGAAGCCGGGCGTCTACCGCATGTATGGCGCCGATGGCGAGGTGCTCTATGTGGGCAAGGCGCGTCAGCTCAAATCGCGGGTCTCCAGCTACGCCAAGTCCGGCGGACACAATAACCGCATCGCGCTGATGATCGCGCTGACCGCCAGCATGGAGTTTGTCGTCACCGCGACCGAGACCGAGGCGCTGCTGCTGGAAGCCAATCTCATCAAGCGGCTAAAGCCCCGCTTCAACATCATATTGCGCGATGACAAATCCTTTCCCTACATCCTCATCCGCACAGAGCACGCCTCAGCCCAGCTGATGAAGCATCGCGGTGCGCGCAAGGTGAAGGGCGAGTATTTCGGGCCCTTCGCGTCGGCTGGCGCGGTGAACAATACGCTCAATACGCTGCAAAAAGCGTTTCTGCTTCGCACCTGCACCGACAGCGTCTACGAGGCACGCACGCGCCCCTGTATGCTCTACCAGATCAAGCGCTGCGCGGGCCCTTGCGTCGATCTCATCAGCCCCGAACGCTATGACGAGCTGGTCTCGGAAGCGCGCGAGTTCCTGCGCGGGCGCTCGGGCGCTTTACGCGAACGCTTGCAGGCCGAGATGGAAGCCGCATCGGAAGCCCTCGATTTTGAGCGCGCGGCAAGGCTTAGGGATCGCTTGCGCGCGATTGCGTCCGTCACCACCAGCCAGGGCATCAATCCTGATGGCATCGACGAAGCCGATGTGATCGCCGTCCATCAGGAGGGCGGGAAGAGCTGCGTGCAGATATTCTTCTTCCGGGCGGGCCAGAACTGGGGCAATCGCGCCCTCTATCCGCGTCATGAGGCCGATGCCGGCCCGTCTGAAGTGCTCGAAGCCTTTATCGCGCAATTCTATGAGGACAAGCCTGCGCCAGCGCTGATCCTCGTCTCCCATGCGCCGGAACAGTCTGAACTGCTCGCCGAAGCGCTGTCCTTGCGGGCGGGCCATGTGGTGGAAATCCGCAAACCCCAGCGCGGCGGCAAGACCCAGCTTGTCGATCAGGCGATGACCAATGCGCGCGAGGCGCTGGGTCGCACGCTGGCCGAGTCCAAAAGTCAGGCCCAGCTTCTCGATGGTGTGGCGCGCGTCTTCGGCCTTGAAGCCCGCCCGGAGCGGATCGAGGTCTATGACAACTCCCACATTCAGGGCTCCAATGCGCTGGGCGCGATGATCGTGGCGGGCCTGGAAGGGTTTGAGAAAGCCCAGTACCGGCGTTTCAACATGAAGGGCGCGGATGCCGCCACCAACGACGATTTCGCCATGATGGCCGCCATGCTGCGCCGCCGCTTTGCGCGACTTGCGAAAGAACGCGAGGAGGGCGCGCCGGTGCCGGGTCTCGTTCTGGTCGATGGCGGCAAGGGCCAGCTCTCGGCGGCCAAAGCCGTAATGGAAGAGCTGGGCATGGCCGACATCCCACTTGCTGCCATCGCCAAGGGGCCGGACCGTAATGCGGGCCGGGAAGATTTCTACATGGACGGCAAAGCCCCCTTCCGCCTGCCCGCCAACGATCCGGTGCTCTACTACCTTCAACGCCTGCGCGATGAGGCGCACCGCTTTGCCATTACCGGCCACAGGGCGGCCCGCAAGCGCTCTCTGCGCGATAATCCGCTGGATGATATTGCCGGGATCGGGGCTGCGCGCCGTGCGGCTTTGCTGAAGCATTTCGGCTCGGCCAGAGCCGTCTCGCGGGCCAATCTGGCTGACCTTGAAGCGGTGGAGGGTGTCTCCAAGGCGCTTGCCCGCAAGATTTATGACCATTTTCACGAATAGGCAGTGATGATACGCGCCGCTCTTGCCCATCTCCCGAACATTATCACCGTGTCGCGCGGAGTGGCGGGCCTGTTCGGCGCGTGGCTGCTGATGCAAAGCGCCGCAGCACAGCTGGAGAAAAGCGCGGTTTTCTACGGCCTTGCGTCGGGCATCGTGTTTACGCTTGCCGCATTGACCGACTGGCTGGATGGCTGGCTGGCGCGAAAGCTGAATGCGGTGTCCCCACTTGGCGCGCTACTTGACCCGATAGCCGACAAGATTCTGACCGGATCCTATCTGGTGGCCTTCGTGCTGATCTCCGGAACCGATCCGTGGCTGGCTGTACCTGTCGCCATCATCCTCACCCGTGATGTCGGTGTGACGGGCCTGCGCCTTGCCGGGCCGAAACACGCGCCGGGTGCCTATGCGGTCACGGCAGAGGCCAAGGCGAAGACCGCACTCACCATGCTGCTGGTTGCCCTGCCTTTCGTGCTGGTGGCGGTCGGTTTTCACGATGTGGGGCGCTGGTTCTACATCTGGGTGGGAGGCGTGTGGCTGGCGGCAGCCCTCTCGGCTTGGAGCGCCTGGCCCTATTTGAGGGCTGCTATGCAGCGCAAAAACAATTTAAAATAGTTATATGACCAATATACATTCTTTAGTAGCTATTAACCCTGTTTATGGTTTCTTCACTCCGGCGGCTGAAGTTCCGGTAGCCGCCTCACACGGCGGAGTGTCCACCCATGAGCACGGCGGTTACCGACTTGAGTGAACGTTTTGAATTTCTGAACTTTTCTGACGCGGACCGAACCCGCCTGCGTGCTGCAAAGCCGTTGGTGGAAGCTGAGCTGCCCGCGATTCTCGATCAGTTCTATCTCGACATTTCCAAACACCCAGAAGTTGACGAGCTGTTCAAGGACGCGCAGATGCGCGCCCATGCGCGCCAGAAGCAGTTGGAGCACTGGCTGCGCATCTGCGATGCCACCTACGGACAGGATTATCTCCAGTCAGTGCAGCGGATCGGCGAGGCTCACGCCCGGCTTGACCTGAAGCCGGCCTGGTATTTCGGGGGCTATGCGAAGATTCTTGGCGGCCTGGTGCGTGCGATCACGCGCCGCTCTTTGTCGGGCAGGGGCTTTATCCGCAGCAAAGGCAAGGAGCAGGAACTCGAAGCCGTTCTCGACACGCTGGTCAAGGCGACCATGCTGGACATGGATTTGTGCATGTCCACCATTGAGGCGTGCGCTGAGCAGGCCAAGGCTGCTGAGCGCAACCAACTGGCCGACGAGTTTGAGAAGACGGTGTCGACCATCGTGCAATCGGTCGCGGCAGCGTCAGAAGAGTTGTCCGTGACCGCTAGAACGATGGCAAAAACCGCTGAAGGCACCAGTGAACGGTCCTCATCGGTGGCGGCAGCGTCCGAACAGGCGAGCACTGCGGCGCGCACTGTGGCGCAGGCCGCTGGCGAGCTGACCCGTGCGATTGGCGAGATTTCCGAGCGTGCCGGGGAAGCGGCAGGGGCATCGTCACAAGCCTCTGATGATGCCCGGCGCACGGCCACCACCATGTCCGAGCTGGCTGCCGCAGCAGAGAAGATCGGCACGATTGTCAGCCTGATCGAGAATGTCGCCGAACAGACCAATCTGCTGGCGCTGAATGCGACCATCGAGGCGGCGCGCGCTGGCGAGGCAGGCAAAGGCTTTGCGGTGGTCGCGAGCGAGGTGAAATCGCTCGCCGCCCAGACGGCGAAGGCGACCGAGGAAATTTCCGGCCAGATTACTAATGTTCAGGAGGTGGTCACGGCGGCGGTGAAAGCCATTGAGGCGGTATCCGGCTCCATCGAGCAGGTGACGGGTGTATCGGCCTCCATCTCAGCGGCCGTGGAAGAGCAGAGCGCGGCGACGGCCGAGATCGAGCGCAATACCAATCAGAGCGCGGAAGGTTCCGGGATGGTGTCCCAGACCATTACCGAGGTACTGGCAGGCGCGCGCGAGACCAGCCAGTCGGCCGATGCGGTAGTCAATGCGGCCGGCGAGCTGGGCCGTCAGGCCGAGCAGCTGCGCGGTGACGTGGCGAGCTTCCTGGCCCGTATCCGGGCGGCCTGAAACGGAGCGAAACATCCTGCCACTTTGAGCCGCAGGCAATCCGGTCCATCCTTGGCTTGTACCGCTTGAGCGAGCGCACCAGGAATGATCGGACTGCCGCCAGAAACCCATATTCTCGTCGTTGACGACGATGACCGCATCCGCACCCTGCTCACCCGCTTTCTGCGTGAGCGGGGCTTTCGCGTGTCAGCCGCGCCTGACGCCGCCAAGGCGCTTGCCATGTTGCGTTCTCTGGCCTTCGATCTTCTCATCCTTGATGTGATGATGCCCGGCATGGACGGGTTCGAGCTGACCACCGAGGTGCGCAAGAACCATGACTGCCCGATCCTGCTGCTGACCGCGCGCGGCGAGCCTGAGGACCGCATCAAGGGGCTGTCGCTCGGCGCAGATGATTATCTGGCCAAGCCTTTCGAGCCGGAGGAGCTTATCTTGCGCGTGCAGGCGATACTGCGCCGCGTGCTGCCGAAAAAGCAGGCAACTCGCCGGGTCAAATTCGGGGATTGCGTGTTCGATATCGAAACCGGCCAGCTCACCAAGGCGGGTGACCGGGTGCGCCTTACAGGCGGTGAAGCGGCCTTGCTGGGCGCGCTCGCCCAATCGGCTGGCGAGGCTGTGGACCGCTATGT
>JBJHCI010000188.1:0-4887 GCA_050485925.1 Maricaulaceae bacterium | reverse complement strand
CCCGCCATGGGCGAGCAGGTGCGTGGCAAAGGCGTGGCGCAGGGCATGGGGCGTGGCGCTTGCGGGCAGGCCGAGTGCGCCGCGCAAGGCCTCCACCGCCCTTTGCACTTCACGGGCATTGAGCGCCCCGCCGCGCGCCCCCCTGAAGAGCGGGCTGTTCGCCTCCATCGGGAAGGAGCAGGCCTCGATATAGGCCTCCACCGCCGCGCGGACGGGCTTCAGCACCGGGACCAGCCGGGTACGCCCACCCTTGCCGTTGACCCTCAAGGCATCGGGCAAAGGGTGGTCACGGCCTCTCAGTGACAGGGCTTCGGAAATGCGAAGTCCCGCTCCATAGAGCAGGGCCAGCACGGCCGCATCGCGCGCGCCTATCCACGGCTCTCCACGGCGGGTCTGTGCCGTCTCCAGTAAGGATTTTGCGGCCTGTTCGCTGACCGGGCGGGGCAGACGGCGCGGAGCCCTGGGCGCTTCGACAAGACCTAAGGCGGGATTGTCGAGCCCGGCTCTGGTACGGCCCCAGCTATAGAAGCTGTTCACGGCAGACAGGGCGCGTTGCAGTGTGCGAGCACCCGCACCATCCCGGCGCCGGTCGGCCATCCAGGCTCGCCAATCGGTGGCGGTGAGGCGATTGAGATCAGAGGTCGAAGGCGCGTGGCCCAGATGGCGGCTGAGAAAGCTTAGCCATCCTTCCAGATCACCGCCATAAGCCTTTATCGTGTGCGGGCTATAGCGCCGCTCGCCCTCCAGATGGGCGAGGAAGCGCGCCACAAGGGCGGCGGGATTGTCCCGCGCCTCAGCCATTATCCAACAGGATGCTCAGCCGTTTTTCGACGGCGCGGGCGAGGAAGTGGACCAGATCGGCCGCATCGCCGCAGCGGAAGGTCTGCGCATCGCGTGCGCCAAGACAGATCAGCCCGGCAAAGCCCTTGCCCTCCAGCGCGATCACGGCTTGCGACGCGATACGGGCCGACTGGGGCCCATAAATGCCGGGCGCAAAGCGCGGATCCGGTGCGCCAAGTCGCTCCGACGCGTCTCCCAGCATGGCCTTTCTCAGGTCCGGTGCGCCGGGCAGAATCGCCATCGGGCGCGGCAGCGGCGTCTTGCCTTCAAGGCAGACGCGCACGGCCTCCACGCCAAGCGCGGTCGCGACAGGGCCTGCCAGTTCACGGTCGAGCGCGGCGAGGGTCGGTGTGTCGATGATTTTCAGCACAGC
Source organism: Maricaulaceae bacterium (assembly GCA_050485925.1). Taxonomy (GTDB): domain Bacteria; phylum Pseudomonadota; class Alphaproteobacteria; order Caulobacterales; family Maricaulaceae; genus Glycocaulis. The sequence goes on along the minus strand of JBJHCI010000188.1, from coordinate 3,674 downwards.
TGAGTGCGCGCGCGCCTGCGCGGCGAGATTGTTGCGGGCAATCGCAATCATGCTGTCATTGGCCGCTTTCAGGCGGCGGATTTCGCGCTGCAGCCCCTCGCGCGCCTTCGCGCCGATATCGGTCATACCTTCGAGATTACCGCCCAACAGCGCGGTCATCAGGGCCGGATCACCCAGCACGATGGCCGGATTAGCAAGGACGGCCTCGCGCCAGTCCGGCGCGGCGATTGTCTCTTCCTGACGCTTGGCTGATTGCGCACGCATGCGTTTGCCCAGACCGATCATGGGGTCCCCTCATCCTTGTATCACCCGTGCCTGCCTTTCTTGATGTGAAGGCATGGCGTCTGACACCGCTTATGGCACGGCGCCTCTTCCGTTTCGGTTAACCGGCCTGTATCGCGCCCATCCAATCGATAGAGTGCGGGCCATGAGCGCGAATCGCGAACTCTTCACCAATGGGCCAACCGGGCGAATCGCCACGGTGCTCCTGCCCATGCCCCTGCCGGAGGCGTTCGACTATGCCGTGCCGGAGGGCCTGACGCTGGCCGAGGGCGATCATGTCGTGGTGCCGCTCGGCAAGCGGCTGGTCAACGGTGTGGTCTGGAGGGTGCGCGATGGCGCGGGCGGCAACCGCCCGCTCAAACCTGTCGCCGAGCGTCTGGAGGCCCCGCCCCTGAGCACCGCCACCCGCCAGTTTGTCGACTGGACGGCACGCTATCTGGCCGAGCTCCCGGGCAATGTGCTGCGCTCGGTTCTGCGCAGTCAGGGCGCGCTCCAGCCCTCTCCGATAGCTACGGTCTACCGCGCTTCCGGAACGGCTCCAGGGAGGCTTACAGAGGCCCGTACGCGCGTTCTGGAGGCGGCCGCTGCCGAACCCCTCACCGCCGCTGAGCTCGCCCGCAGGGCGGGCGTCTCGCCCGGTGTGGTGAAGGGGCTCGCCGACGCTGGCGCGTTGCTGGCCGAGGAACGCGCCGTTGATCCGCCCTTTGATGCGCCTGACCCGTATCGTGACGGGCTGGCCCTCAATGACGGGCAGGAGGCGGCCTCCGCCCAGTTGCGCCGCCTGATCGCGGCGGGCGGGTTTCAGGCGGCCCTGCTCGACGGCGTGACGGGTTCCGGCAAGACAGAAGTGTATTTCGAGGCCATCGCAGAGCTTCTTCGCCGCGAGCCGGATGCGCAGGTGCTGGTGCTCTTGCCCGAGATTGCCCTGACGCAGGCCGTTACGGCCCGCTTTGAAGTGCGCTTCGGGGCCGAGCCTGCCCTGTGGCACTCTGCGCTCGGTGGCACGGGCAGACGGCGGGCCTGGCGGGAGATCGCCGCCGGACGGGCGCGGATCGTGGCTGGCGCGCGCTCGGCCATCTTCATGCCGTTTCGAAATCTGCGCCTGATCATCGTCGATGAGGAGCATGACCCGACCTACAAGCAGGATGATGGCCTCACCTATCAGGCCCGTGATCTGGCGGTCGCGCGCGGCAAGCTTGAAGGGGCATGCGTGATCCTTGCCAGCGCCACGCCCAGCCTTGAAAGCCTCGTCAATGCGCGCGCCGGGCGCTACGCCCATATCCGGCTGGAGGCGCGGGCCGGCACGGCCTTGCTGCCGGTCATCGAGACGCTGGACCTGCGCGAGTTTCCACCCGAGCCCGGCCACTGGCTCTCCGAGCCGCTGGTGCGCGAAATGGCCGAAACGCTTTCGCGGAGCGAGCAGGTATTGCTCTACCTCAACCGGCGCGGCTATGCCCCGCTCGTCCTGTGCCGGGCCTGCGGCCACAAGATGAAGAGCCCGGACACGGACCGCTGGCTGGTCGAGCACCGCTATACGGGCCGGCTCATCTGCCACACGACCGGCTTTTCCATGCCCAAGCCCAAGGCCTGCCCGGAATGCGGGACGGTCGATTCTCTCACCAGCGTCGGCCCCGGTGTGGAGCGCGTGGCCGAGGAGGCCGCGCTTCGCTTTCCTGATGCCGTGGTGGAGGTGTTCTCCTCTGACACCGCGATGGGGGCGGATGGCGTGCGTGAACTGGTGGCGTGCATGGAGCGCGGCGAGATCGATATTCTGGTCGGCACCCAGATCGCGGCAAAGGGTCACAACTTCCCCAATCTGACGCTGGTGGGCGTGGTGGATGCCGATATCGGCCTCAAGGGGGGTGATCTGCGCGCCGGTGAGCGCACCTACCAGACACTGGTGCAGGTGGCAGGCAGGGCCGGGCGCGCGGACCGTCCGGGCAAGGCGATATTGCAGACCCATGATCCTGATCATGAAGCGATCGCCGCTCTGGTGGCGGGTGATCGGGAGACCTTCCTGTCACTGGAAACCCTGATGCGCGAACAGCTGGGCCTGCCGCCCTTCGGGCGCATGGCGGCGCTGATCCTGTCGGGTATGGATGAGGGCTTGCTGGTCACAACAGCGAAGGCGGCTGCGGCTGCGGCGCCCTTGAGCGATGATGTGAAGCTCTTCGGCCCGGCCGAGCCGCCTCTGGCCGTGGTGCGCGGCCGTCACCGGCGGCGCTTCCTCGTGCAGGCGGGCCGCAATGTGGACGTCTCCGCCTTTATGGCGACCTGGATGGCGCGCTTCAAGTTGCCCTCCTCCATCCGCGCGCGCGTAGATATCGAGCCGTATTCCTTCCTGTAAGATGACAGATACGCGCCATGATCTGACACTTTGTGTTTCATTCCTGTCGGATCATGGAGGCGAGGGCTTCCGCCTCCTCTCCACTCAGTGCGAGCGATTCATTGTCATGATTCATGACGACAAGATCCTGCCGGTCATTCCGAAAAAGAAATCGCTGTGCATGCACACCGCGAAAGAGCCGATGAGAGTGACTGCTCTGAAGCAGTACCCGATCTCCGGAAACCAGGAAATGGTAGTTCCGCTCTGCCGGCCCCCCTTCCCGATACTCCTGTGCAAGGTAAAACACCTCTCCCTCGAACTGTGCTCTGACCGGTTCGGCCCATACCCACGCAAAAAGGATCAGAAGCCAGGCTCCCCATCCCCGTTTGTACCCTTTGCTGCTGTTCAATCTCTCCATTGTGTTCCTCTCAAAGTCTGGTTGTACGTCCATGAACGTACGACAAGACTCAAGAATTGTTGCCGGCAGACGCCAGCTCGTTGAGTTCATCCAACTCTTCGGTCAACAGATTTACTTTGTGAATCCAGCCACCAGCAACCACATCTGCACCTTCGTAGCAAACAACGGCCTGCCCGGGTGCTATGGCTTCACGCCCGGCGGGAAAATGAACCATCATGGATCCGTCTTCCAGCGGTCGTACATGCCCCGGGGCTCCGACATCATTGTACCGAATCTTTGCGGTTACATCCATTCCGTCTACCGGCAGAGAGGCCACTTTTCCAAGGGTCACTTCCCTGGCCGTACAGGTGGTGCGAATCAGATCTTTCTTCTCACCGATCGTAATCACATTGGTCTCCGGATCGATGTCGGTCACATAGACCGGATATCCCATCGGCAGGTCGAGTCCTCGTCGCTGGCCAATCGTGTAGTAGGGATACCCCTTGTGCCGTCCCACCACAACACCGTCCCGATCCACAAAGAGGCCGTCTGCCACATTCTCTTCCAACCCATCCACCTGATCATTCAAGAACCGGTGGTAGTTGTTGTCCGGCACGAAACAGATTTCGTAAGAGTCTCGTTTTCCTGCCACATTGAGCAATCCATACT
>JBJHCI010000187.1:0-4899 GCA_050485925.1 Maricaulaceae bacterium | reverse complement strand
GCGCTGAGCGTAGGTATGCGCTTCGGAGCGTTAAACAACGATTGCATCAGGCTTCTTTTAGGGAAGCTGTTATAGAGGCGTACAGAGGGCGATGCGCGCTTTCTGGCTTGCCGGAAGCGCGTCTGCTGGATGCGGCGCACATTGTTCCCGACCGACACGAGCGGCTAGGGCAGCCTCTGGTGTCCAACGGTATTCCACTTTCAAAGTTGCATCATGCGGCGTTCGATGCTCACCTCATAGGTATTGATCCAGACTACCGTCTTCACGTCTCGGAGAGGTTGCTGGAACAGAATGATGGGCCAATTCTCGAGGCGCTGAAGGGCCTCAAGTGCTCGAAAATCCATCTTCCGCCCCGGGTCGAGGACTATCCAGATCCGGAACGGCTTGCGATGCGATACGAAGAGTTTCAGGCGTCATCGTAACGTTCGCGAGGTAATTGTGCAGGCAAGGCTATCGTCTTTTGCGCGTCTATGCTAATCCCCAGTAGAATCACAAGTGCCAGACCCTGTCGATGTCAATATCGGCGGGCGAACCCGATCAAGGGTTCTTTGAGCAGTCTCTGTTTCAGCTACGTTAGTCGAGCTCGCTCGGCACCGCGAACATAGCGAGATAGGAAGTAGCCAATCAATCGGACTCCCGTGGGGTCTAGGCGAGGTGGCTGGCGCGCGAGGAACTTCACCAACGCTTTGGGCTCAAGTATCCAAATGTCCTTCAAAGCGCTACGAGGCTGGTCGATGTACCAGCCCGGGAAAGCGACGACGGAAAAGACATTTAGATCCTTGCCGATACTCTCGGAAAGCTCTCGCTTTAGCCAGGCCGCCTGAGCGAGGGCTTGCTGAACAGGCTCTGTGGTTGTCTTGCCATTGGGCCGGGTTATCGTTCTGCCATCGAATCTCAGATGGGCACGACCGGGAGACGGTTTTGTCCAGGTTTTCGTCTCGATGGTGTACACACCGGCTGGCCCGACGAGGACATGGTCGATGTTGAAGCCCTCCCCGGGGATATCGTGGTACACGAGATAGCCTTTCGCCTGGAGGCGATCCAGGAACTGGCCGACCGCCTTTTCACCAAGGAGTCCTTGGGTCAGTAGCCGAACTCGCGGGATGGCTTTGCAGAGTCGATACGCCAGAAAGCAGCCCGCCATCGCCGCAGCGGCAGTAAACGCGATCGGTGATGGCGGCATATCTGTATATGCTCGCATCCATTCTACGACCGCCATCGCGCAGAGAAGCGCGGTGAAGTAGAAGGGCCCCTCAACCTGGTCCCATAGCTTCCGCTTCTCATCCTCCAGTGACTGACCTGGAGAGCGCAGTGGTGCGTCCTTGATTGGTGCTCTGGGGTTCGTTGTCATCGGTCGTCTGTCGAGAAGGCGTGTTCTGGCCGGTCCTGTGCGTAGCTATGTGGCGCGTAGCCATGACGATACAAGGCTAGGCTATGAAGTCCGTGATCCTGGGCTCATTTCAAGAGGTATATGCTTGAGTTGGGAGGGGCTGCATAAAGAGTTTTCGAGCACATCCAGCGAGGGGTCATGCTGCACGCAGCCGTGCCTGAGCGGAGATTGCAGGCTGGCTAGGTGACATGCTCGTGTACCATGGAAGGGCCTGGAATCTGCCGCATTATGGAGGCTGGGCCGATGAGTGTGATCCTGTAATTCGGCGAGAACGCCAATGACGGCCCCTGATTCCCACCGCCCCCGCTACCCGGCCCTCAAGGCCCGCCACCGCGAACGTAGAGAGCACTTCCCACCCGCCCTGGCCCTGCGCACCCACCGCGCCCTCAGCTGGCTGCAGCGCGCCGAGCAGGAAGAGGACGATGACGACGCCCGCTTCATCTTCCTGTGGATCTCCTTCAACGCGGTCTACGCCAACGACATCAGCCACCTGCGTGATTTCTCCGAGCGCCGGCTGCTGCTCGGGTTCATGGACCGGCTGATCGAATGCGACAGCGAGAATCTGCTCTACGAGATGATCTGGCGCCGCTATCCGCAGTCGATCCGGCTGCTGATCGACAACCGCTACGTGTTTCAGCCGTTCTGGGACCACGTGAACGGCCAGCGCAGCGAGGCGGAGTGGCAGGAGGCCTTCGCCCGCAGCAAGGCCTCGGCGCACCGCGCGCTCGGCCGGATGGATACCCGCAAGATCTTCGCGGTCACGTTCGACCGCCTCTACACACTGAGAAACCAGCTGGTCCACGGGGGCTCCACTTGGAACAGCTCGGTGAACCGCAGTCAGGTCGGCGATGGGGCGCGCATTCTCGGCGATATTGTCCCGATCGTGATCCACCTGATGATGGAGAGCCCGAACCAGCTGTGGGGTGATCCCTGCTATCCGGTGGTGGACGCGTAAGATCGGCAGCGATCGGCGCAGGCATTGCGCGTATGTCAGAACAGACATATAGTGCTGCCGGTGATCGTGAGTGACAAGCACTACCAGGATGAAGCCTGACAAGCGCAAGCGCCTGGAAGCCGCCGGCTGGCGTACCGGTACAGCACAGGAGCTGCTGGGACTTTCGAACGAGGAAGCCGCCTACGTCGAACTGCGCATCACGCTGGCGGAGGGGCTCCGGGCCCGGCGGCATGCCCGTGGCCTGACCCAGGACGAGCTTGCCCGGGCGATCAGTTCCAGCCAGTCCCGTGTTGCCAAGATGGAGGCAGGGGATCCCAGTGTCTCGCTGGATCTCCTGATCCGGTCACTTCTGGCACTCGGGGTGTCGAACAAGGAGCTCGGGCGGATGATCGGCAGCTGATTGGCGCTGAACCCTGGGTGCCATCAGAACGACTCCGGATCGGGCACCCCAAGGTCCCGGCGTTTCATACAGCGATAGACAGCTCTTCATAACCATTGCCCGCCGCCTCACGGGCCTCGGCACGATTCAGCTCCAGGGCCTCGCCCAGGGCGCTGCGGAGCGAGGCAATCAGGTCTTCGCGGCTGGCTTCCTGGCAGTTGACGCCTGGCACTTCCTCGATCCAGCCGATCCACCAGGGCCCGTCCTGCTTGACCACGGCTGTCCATGATTGCTGCATAGTCATACCTCCAGTTCGGCCAGTGTACCCCAGTGATATCCGCGACATGCCAGTCATAAGTCCACGAATCAACGTGATTTCAAGGTTTGTGGGCTGTTGCCGGATTAACCGCTGATCGGGGCAGGTCGGCTGGCCAGCCAATGATCAGCCCCACGCAAACTCCCACGCCTCCCCCTCCCGCCGCCACGACACCGCCTGGCGTGACACGGCGAGAAACCAGGTCTGCATGCCTGCGCGCGGGCGCTTGCCGGCAAAGCCCTGCGGCGTCAGCAGCGCAATGCACCAGCCCGGCTGCGGGTCGCGCACCGAGCGGTAGCGGATGGCGCCGAGACCGGCCTCGCGCGCGATGCGGGCGAAGGCCTGCGTGGCGCTGTAGTCCTGCGCGTGCTGCCAGAGTGCTGCATCACGCGTGAACGGGCGCTGGCGCAGGTCCACAGTCGTGGTGGCGATGTCGGCGCGGAACGCGGTGTGCGCGACCGGCTGCAGGCGCTCGAGGTCCACCGCATCCCGCAGAAATCTCCAGCGCCAGTAACCGAGCTCGGCCGCCGCCGTGCGCACGGAGCCTGCGCCGTAGAACACGCCGGGGTCGGCTTCGCCGCGAAAGCGTGTGCCGCCGGGCCTGGCGGGGTAGCGGAAGGGGGTGGCCAGCAGGTAATGCAGCCCGGCAGCTTCGGCGGGGCCGGCGGGCTTGGCGGATTCCAGCAGTGCCTCGAGCACGTCCTGCTCGCCGCGGGTGTCGACCAGCTTCATCGTCGCGGCGATGTGCTGGGCCTCGACCAGGCGCCAGGCCGTGCCTGACCAGTCGCGCGCCTCAGCCGATACCGCGCGAGGCGTCCAGGTAATGGACGACACGAACCAGCCCCTCCGCCTGGCGCAGCAGGTCCACGGGCCGGGCGTTCAGCGCCCGGTTCTCGCTGTTGAGCCACTGCCGCGCGGTCTGCTCGTCGCCGACGATCGAGTCGAGCGAGCGGAACGCGCGCACGAACAGCAGCGCGAACTCCCATTCCTTGCGTTGCTCGTCCAGCTGGTAGGCCCCGCTGTACAGGCGCGTCACCGTGGCCGGGCTGACGCCGAGAATCCGGGCCAGCAGCGCGCGGGACAGGCCCAGCTGCGTGGCAGCACGGGTGACGGCCTTGGTCAGCACCGCTGAGGGTGAGGGGTCGGTGGCAGGGTGGGTGGTCATCGAAGTATTTCCATAGAAAGAATTATATTGATTTATTTCCATGGAATAAAGTGAGCTGGCAGAAACACCGGGTTTTGCGACGTATGCTTCAGCATCGGGCGGTCGCCGGGCCGCCTGCAGGCGCCGGAAATCCTCCAGGAACCGGATCACCTGGTCGGGCGTCATCTGCCGGCACTGCGCCAGGTACTCGTCGCTGAAGGTTTGCACCGGTTTCACCGCGGCTTACTCCGGCTGCCAGGGATCGATCACCGGGACTCCGGCTGCAAGGAATGGAGCCGTATCTCGGGTAGCCACCTGGAAGCCGTGTGTTGCCGCGATCGCGGCAATCTGGGCGTCGGCAACCGACAGCGAATGGCCGGCCTTGCGCGCACGGCTCACGACCAGCGCATAGGTGGCCGCCGCGTCGGCAGCGAAGGGCAGCACCCGATGGCCGAACACCGGCTCCTTGTGCGGGATCGGCGGCAGCGCCCAGGCGCCGGTGGCGGGTGGGCGGATGTCGGCATCGACATGGACGTCGAGCAGATAGGGCCGGTTCGCGCGCACCGCCTCTTCGAGGGCGCCTGCGAAGTCCTCGGAGCGGGTGATCGTCTTGGCCTCGACGCCGGCCGCCCGCGCCCACATGGCGAAGTCGGGGTTGTAGGGCCGGGCGTTGGCACCTGCATAGAACGCCGTGCCGATCTCGCGGCCCTCGAAC
>JBJHCI010000186.1:0-4911 GCA_050485925.1 Maricaulaceae bacterium | reverse complement strand
GCATAAGGCCCAGCGTGGAGGCGTTAACCAGCCAGTTTTCCGACTTCCAGGCATGCTCGCCCCACGCGCCCGACCCGATCTTTTCCGCGATCAGCGCATCGGCGGTCTTCGCATCCGGCACCCGCAGCAGTGCCTCGGCCAGACACATCAGGGCGAGGCCTTCCTTGTTGGAGAGCCCGAATTCCTGAAGGAAGGATTCCATCAGCCCGGTCTGGCTGGTCGCCGCCCGGGCCCGTTCAACCAGACCGATCGCAGCGGCGGACACCCTCGAACGCGCCTCCGCAGGCAGGCCCACAGCCTTGTTCAGAGCCTTTACCCGTTCGCTTTCGGGCGCAAACTTCCCGGCATCCAGTCCATCCCAGTCCAGAGCAGGCAAGGCAGGCGCGGCAGCAGCGGAGCGGGCCATGAGAGGTCTCCATGTGAAGGCTCGAAACAGCACAGCGACATTGGCCATATCGGACACGTCCGGGCAAGGCGGTAGCACCGCTGCCCTTCGCTATCAGGAGAAAACGCGCTAATAGGCACGGCTTTGACGGCCTGACCTACCCCCCAATCCGGAGCGGATGATGGACAATACGCCCTTGCGCATACTGCTGGTTACCGACGCCTGGGAGCCTCAGGTGAACGGTGTGGTGCGCACGCTGGCGCGTACGGTGGATGAGTGCCGGGCCATGGGCCATGAGGTGGAGATCATCCATCCGGGTCTCGGCTTCAGGACCATACCCTTGCCCACCTATCCCGACATCAAGCTGGCGCTGGGCGCGCGTGAAGATCTGGAAGCGCGCTTCAAGGCATTTGAACCCGAAGCCATCCACATCTCGACGGAAGGCACTCTGGGCCATGTCGCGCGGCGCATCTGCCTGAATTGGAAACTGCCCTTCACGACGAGCTACCACACCCAGTTTCCCGAATATGTACACGCCCGCTTCCCCTTCATTCCGCTGGCGGCGGGCTATGCCTTCATGCGCCGTTTCCACAATGCCGGTAACGGCATCATGGTGGCGACCGAAACCGTGCGCCAGACACTGGAAAAGCGCGGCTTCAACAATCTCTCGCCCTGGTCGCGCGGTGTGGATACCGAGCAGTTTCACCCCTCAAAACGCGGCATTGATGGCGGGGTCTATAAAGACCTGCCCAAACCCGTCTTCGCCTATGTCGGCCGGGTGGCGGTGGAGAAGAATATCGAGGCCTTCCTCGATCTCGACCTGCCCGGCTCCAAGGTCGTGGTCGGGCCAGGACCGCAACTCGAAGAGCTCAAGCGCAAATACAAGAATGTGCACTTTACGGGCGGCAAGTCCGGCAACGAGCTGGCGCAGCACTTTGCCGATGCCGATGTGTTCGTCTTCCCAAGCTTCACCGACACGTTCGGCCTCGTGATCCTCGAAGCCATGGCCTGCGGCACACCGGTGGCGGCCTTCGTCGCGCCCGGCCCGAAGGACATCATTCCCGGCTCCGGCGCAGGCGTGATCAGTGACGATCTGAAAGAGGCGTGCCTGAAAGCGCTGGAGATATCCCGCGAAGATGCGCGCGCCTTTGCCGAGAAGAACTCCTGGAGGGCCTGTACAGAGCAGTTCGTGGCCAATCTGAAGCCCCAGCCCCGCCCGGAGCGCAAGCGCTTCTGGCGGCGGCTGAGGCGGCTCAGGCGGCGGGGTTAAAGCGCCAGCCGCACCCGTGTCATGCCCTCGCGGCCAAGGCGCTGGATTGCCTGATCCAGGCTTTCATCGGGACCCGGCACCAGATCGGCGTCGAAGATATTGGCCCGGCGGTCCTGCAGCACCAACGGCAGACCAGTGCGCACGCGGCTGAAGAAGCCGGCATTGAGCGCATCGCCAGCTTCCTGCCGGACGCCTTCGATCACGGTGATGCCTGCCTCACGCAGCATGGCCACGCCGCGCCCCGATACGCGCGGATCCGGGTCGCCGCAGGCGATCAGCACGCGGGCCACGCCCGCCTTGATGAGCGCTTCGGCGCAAGGCGGGGTGTGGCCATGATGAGAGCAGGGCTCCAGCGTGACATAGACATCTGCGCCGCGCGCGGCCTCTCCAGCCGTCTCCAGCGCCTGCGCTTCGGCATGGGGACGCCCCCCCGGCGCGGTCACAGCCGTCGCAATCACCCGGCCTTCTTTGGCGATAACGCAACCGACAGACGGGTTCGGCGCGGTAGTACCAAGCCCGGAAAAGGCGTGAGCGAGCGCCACATCCATCAGGCGCAGATCATCAGGTGTCAGCGCGCCGGGCATGGAGGAAGGGCCTCGGCCCGGGCCGCATCAAGGTAGCGCGCCGATACCGGAGTGAGACCATCGAGCTCGATCAGCAGCGGATTGCCGGTCGGCACCTCGACTTTGAGGATATCGCCATCACTGACGCCAAAGAGGATTTTCACCAGCGCGCGCAGCGAATTGCCATGAGCAGAAATGAGTACGCTCTCCCCGCCCTTCAGGCGCGGCGCGATGAGCGTATCAAAGCAGGGCTGCACCCGCACCAGTGTCTCTTTCAGGCTTTCCGTGGCAGGCAGGAGCGCGGGATCAAACCCGGCATAGCGCGGATCGTGAGAGGGGTGGCGCGCGTCAGACGGATCGAGTGGCGGTGGCGGCACATCGAAGGAGCGCCGCCAGACGAGCACCTGATCCTCGCCATGAGCGGCCACCGTCTCGGCCTTGTTCAGTCCCGTAAGCGCACCGTAATGGCGCTCATTGAGCCGCCAGTCATTGATCACGGGTGTCCACACCCGGTCCATCGCCTCCAGCCCCAGCCAGACAGTGCGGATGGCGCGTTTGAGATAGCTGGTGAAGACGATATCGGGCGCGAAGCCTTCCGCCTTCATCAGCTCACCGCCCCGGCGCGCTTCACCCTCGCCGCGCTCGGTGAGGTTTACATCCACCCAGCCGGTAAAACGATTCTCCAGATTCCACTGGCTCTGGCCGTGACGGGTAAGGACAAGCCGGGTCATCTACACTCCCTGCGGGCAATGGGCAATTTCAAGACCAGCGCATAGCGCGCGCCAGCGCTTTTGGCCACCGGCAAACCCGGTCCCTGGGCACAAATGCAACACCTTAATGCAAAGTAAAGGCGGGCGGGGCGGCCTGCTGCTTGCATGGCGTGCCACCTGGGCGCACAGTGCCCGCCCGGAACGGTGAAAAACTGTCCGGTAACAGAATAATTGCCTTGGGCCTTCGGGCCGGCGCCAACGCGTGAGGGGACGTAAGCATGATCCGCAAGACCGTAACCCCTGCCAACGGGGATGAAGCGGCGCTGCTGGACCGGCTGGTTGCCAGCTTCACCGAAGAACTCGCCCAGCGCACCAGCGAATGCATGTTCTATATGTCTGAGCCCGGGCTGGACGAACAGGTCCGCATTATCGAGACCGAAACCCAGGAAACACTCGACCGCTTTATCGCCTTTGTGGCGCCGCATCTGGGCGGCCACGTTCTCTGACCTGCCGCGCTCACAGGTGGAAAAGCCTTCCCCGCGCTGCTAAAGCGCTCACGGTGCGCCACGCCCGGCGCGTGGGCAGAATGAGCGTCTTCCATGTCCGACACTGACCGTCTTGTGCGCAATACGGCCCGGCTTGATACAGGCCGCCTGCTGGAGGCCATGCGCCGCACGCTGAAAATCGAGCGGGACGGGCTCGAACAGCTGGAAGCCGCGCTGGATGAAAGCGCGGTCGCCGTGGTGTCCATCCTCGCCGCGCTGAAAGGTCGGCTGATCTGTGCAGGGGTCGGCAAATCCGGCCATGTCGCGCGCAAGATCGCCGCCACGCTCGCCTCCACCGGCACGCCGGCCCAATATGTCCACCCCTCTGAAGCCAGCCATGGCGATCTCGGCATGATCACGGCAGGGGATGCCGTGCTGGCACTGTCAAAATCCGGCGAGACGCGCGAGCTCGGCGATCTTACCGCCTATTGCCGCCGTTTCGGCGTGCCGCTGATCGCGCTGACGGCAGGCAAGGACAGTGCGCTGGCCAAAGCGGCCGATCACGTGCTGCTCATCCCCAATGCGCCAGAAGCGGCGGGCGAGACGCGTGCACCGACCACCTCCACCACCTTGATGATGGCCTATGGCGACGCGCTGGCTGTTGCCCTGATCGAGGCGCGCGGCTTCACTGCGGCCGATTTCGCCACCTTCCACCCCGGCGGCACGCTGGGCGCGGCCTTCCTGAAGGCGCGCGACCTGATGCACACCGATGCCCCGCTCGCCCGCGAGGGTACGCTGATGGCCGAGGCCCTGATCACGATCAGCGCCAAGGGGTTTGGCTGTATCGGGATCACAAGTGCTGCAGGCGCGCTCACCGGCATCATCACCGACGGGGATCTGCGCCGCCACATGGCCGCCGATCTGACGGCCCGCACCGTGGAGACGGTGATGACCCACGCCCCCATCACGATCCGCCCCGATGCGCTAGCCGCCGACGCGCTGCGCCAGATGACGGCCGGGGAACGCAAGATCCTCGCCCTGTTCGTGTGTGACGAGGCAGGCAAGCCACTCGGCATACTGCACATCCACGACCTTCTGCGCGCCGGGCTCAGCTAGGGTTTGGGCCCGATAGCGCTTGATTCCGCCGGGCGGGAATGTTTCCTGCCGCGTCACCAACTTTGTCAGAACGGGTACTCCTGATGACCGACACCTCCCGCCCGCGCGCCGACCTGAAACCCAATAGCTGGGATTTCGAGACACAGGCGCTGATCAAGCCGACGGGCTTTCGCGAGTATGATGCGCGCTGGTGGTTCGGCCATCCGGGTTCCGACAAGGCGCCAGAGCTCAATCTTTACGGCGTGCAGGCGCTGGGGTTGGGGCTGGGTACGCTGATGCACGAACTGTCCGTCCCGCCGCATATCGTCACCGGCCATGATTTCCGCAGCTATTCCCTGTCGGTGAAACAGGCGCTGGAAGTCGGCCTGATGCAGGCCGGGAT
>JBJHCI010000185.1:0-4916 GCA_050485925.1 Maricaulaceae bacterium | reverse complement strand
GAATATGACGCGGGCCGCCCCGATGTGATGTTCGTCATCCAGCGCGTGCTGGAAGCCTCCGGCTCGCTGACCCTGCTGGACCAGACGCGCGTCATCCGCCCGCACCCGCATTTCCGCCTGTTTGCCACTACCAACACGGTGGGGCTTGGCGACACGACCGGGCTCTATCACGGCACCCAGCAGATCAATCAGGGCCAGATGGACCGCTGGTCGCTGGTGGTGACGCTGAACTATCTGCCAACCGAGACCGAGCGGGCCATCGTGGAAGCCAAGCTGGGCCAGTTCGGCAAGACCGAAGAGGGCAAGGCGCAGATCGCCGACATGGTGAAAGTGGCCGACCTGACCCGCGAAGCCTTCATAAATGGCGATCTTTCCACCGTGATGAGCCCGCGCACCGTGCTCACCTGGGCGGAAAACGCGGCGATTTTCGGCGACGTGGGCACGGCCTTCCGCCTGACCTTCATCAACAAGTGCGATGAGCTGGAGCGGCCCATTGTCGCCGAGTTCTACCAGCGTGTTTTCGGCGAGACGCTCAGCGAAAGCCCGGTCAAGGCCGGAAACGTGCCCGGCCGGGCGGCATAGCGCGCAGCCGGAAAGGCTGACATGACCTCATCCGCCCACACCCCTGCCGAGCAGTTCAAGCGCGCGCTGTCCGCCGCCACGCGGGCGCTCGCGCGCGACCGGGAGCTGGAGGTGAAGTTTTCCGGCGAGGCGGTGCATCAGTCCGGCAACAAGCTCGTCCTGCCTGCCCCGTCCGAACTGTCTGGCGCGCGGGAAGCGGCGCGCCTGCGCGGCAAGGCCGATGCCGCTGCCTTGCGCCATGTCCTGCACGATGCGGGCGCGCACGCCAAAGCCCTGCCGCCCGGCGGTCAGGCTCGCCAGATATTCGAAACCGCCGAACAGGCCCGCTGCGAAGCGCTGGGCTCACGTGCCATGAAAGGTGTGGGAGAGAATATCGCGGCCATGCTGGACGAGCGCTATATGCGCGCCGGTTTCCAGCATAGCGAGGACCGGCAGGCCGCCCCCCTTTCCGAAGCGATCTCCATGCTGGTGCGCGAGCGCATCACCGGAAAGCCCGTTCCCGACAGCGCGAAAGGCGTGATGGATGTCTGGCGGGACGATATCGAGGCCTCTGCCGGCAAGGCGCTGGATGCGCTGGCGCAGAGTGCAGGTGACCAGCAAGCCTTTGCCAAGGCGCTGCGTGAGGTGATCCGCGATCTCGATCTGGCTGATGAGCTGGGCGATGAGGCCGAGGAGAACGAGGAGCAAGAGACAGAAGACTCCGGCCTTGAGAACCCGCAGGACGAGGGCGACAGCGATAATGAGGACGGCAGTGAGGGCGAGGACAGCCAGGAGCGCTCTGACGCCTCCGGCACCGCGGCTGATGAGGAAGACATTTCCTTCGCCGAAGACAGCCAGACCCGCATCGATGCGGATGACGAACCGGGCGAGAGCTTCGAGGCGGCCCGGCCCAACTGGCTGCCACCGAAGGGCGATGATCCCAATGCCTACAAGATATTCACCACCCGCCATGATGAAGTGATCACCGCCGACAGCCTGTGCGATGGCGAGGAGCTGGCGCGCCTGCGCCGCACGCTCGATCAGCACCTGAAAGGCCTTGAGGGGGCTGTTGGACGGCTCGCCAACCGGCTGCAGCGGAAGCTCATGGCCCAGCAGAGCCGGTCATGGGCGTTCGATCAGGAGGAGGGGATACTTGATCCCGCCCGCCTGCCGCGCGTCATCATGGACCCGATGCTGCCGCTCTCCTTCAAGCAGGAGCGCGACACCGAGTTCCGCGACACCATTGTCACGCTTCTCATCGACAATTCCGGCTCCATGCGCGGGCGACCCATTCTGGTGGCCGCCGCCTGTGCCGACATTCTTGCGCGCACGCTGGAGCGCTGCGGCGTGAAGACCGAGATTCTTGGCTTTACCACGCGCGCCTGGAAGGGCGGGCGCTCCAAGGAAGACTGGCTGGCAGCCGGCAAGCCATCAAATCCCGGTCGCCTCAATGATCTCAGGCACATCATCTATAAGGGCGCGGATGCGCCCTGGCGGCGTACGCGCAATAATCTGGGTCTGATGCTGCGCGATGGCCTGCTGAAAGAGAATATCGACGGCGAGGCCCTGCAATGGGCGTGGAAGCGGCTTCTGGCAAGGCCCGAGCAGCGCCGCATATTGATGGTCATTTCCGACGGCGCGCCGGTCGATGACGGCACCCAGTCGGCCAACTCGCCCGCCTATCTGGAAAAGCACCTGCGCGAGATGATCCGCGGAATCGAGACGCGCTCGGAAGTGGAACTGCTCGCCATCGGCATCGGCCATGATGTCACGCGCTATTACCGTCGGGCCGTAACCATTATCGATGTGGAGCAGCTCGCCGGGGCCATGACCGACCAGCTGGCGAGCCTCTTCGACGAGGAGAGCCGTCGCCGGACTTCGCGGCGGGAGAATCCGGGGCGGGGCCAAAAAACTGTCACCAAACCGGGCGACACTCTCTCCGCGATGAAACGCGCCATTAGTGCGGATGCCGGGCGACCGGTGCGGTAGGAGCCTGGTATGAGACTGTTGCGGACCGCATTTCTTGTCCTGCCCTTACTCCTTGCGGGCTCAGCCCTCGCGCAGGACCTTCACACAGAGCGGGCGGTAACCGTCTCGGCCGAGCCTGTGGCGCTCTATCCTGAAGACCCCGCCCGCACCGATCTTGATGCGCTGACCTATCGTGGCGGGCTGGTACTCGCTTCAGATGACCCGGCCTTTGGGGGCTTCTCCGCGATCGGCATGAACAGCGATGGCACGCGCCTCATCGCTGTTTCTGACCGGGGCCACTGGTTGACCGCTGATCTGATCTATGGCGAGGACGGTGCACCTTTCGCGCTGGAAAATGCCCGCATGGCTCCGCTTCTCTCGGTAGATGGCGAGCCCTTGCGCGGGCGGATGGCCGATGCGGAAGGATTGGCGTATCAAGGCGATGGCGTCTGGCTGGTCAGTTTTGAACGCGACCACCGCGTCAAAACTTATGCTATCGGCACAGAGGGTGAATTTATCGGCACGGCAATCCCTGAGCGCCTCGCCCATCCACCGGGTGCCGAGAGTTTTGCCGATAATGGCTCTCTGGAAGCGCTTGCGGTCCAATCGGGCTTTGCCTGGGTGGGGGTAGAATACCCGCGCCTTGATGGCACCCATACCGTCATCCGCTACGATCTCGACCGGCCGACCGAAAAGCCGGACGTCTACGCGATTCGGCTGACCCCCGGCTTCGGGCTCGTTGCTTTTGCAGAACTTGGCGGCGGCGGATTGATTGCGGTGGAACGCTTCTGGCAGCGCGATATTGGTAACCGCATCCGGATCAGCCGCATCAGCGAGGCCGCGATCACTGCCCCGGCCGGGCAGGGCGAGGTGGAATGGCTGGCCCTGATGACGCCAGAGATGACAGTAGATAATATCGAAGGCGCGGCTGTGGTGATGCGCGAAGACCGTCAGCGCCTCTTCCTCATCTCCGACGACAATTATTCAGCCCGCCAGCGCACCTTGCTGATGAACTTCAATCTGCCGGAGTGAACAGGCGTCAAGCCTTCGCCTTCTGGCTCTGACCGCCCTCCACATAGCTGACATCGTGCGGTCGGACATGGGCGATCGCACACTTGCGCACCTCCCAATCGTTCAGGATGGCGGCAGCATGGCGTGAACCTGTAGCGGTGAGATGGGCCTCGATCAGCGCCCGGCAGCGCTCTTCCGCCTCGCCGGAAAGCTCACTGACGAATACCGTTTCTGCATTGAGACGCGGCTCCAGCCGCTCTTCCTCGTCCAGCACGAAAGCTTCCCCGCCCGTCATCCCGGCGGCGAAGTTATCGCCCACCTTGCCGAGGATCACAGCCGTACCGCCGGTCATGTATTCACAGCCATTGGCTCCGCACCCTTCCACCACCACCGTTGCGCCGGAGTTCCTCACCGCAAAGCGCTGACCTGCCGCCCCGGCCGCATAGAGCGTGCCGGAGGTAGCACCATAGAGCACGGTATTGCCGATAATGGCGTCGCCCGGGGCCTCGCGCACGGCTCCGCCAAAGGGCCGGATCGCGATCATCGCGCCCGACAGGCCCTTGCCGACATAGTCATTGGCATCGCCTTCCAGCTCTATCCGTAAGCCCTTGGCCGCAAACGCACCCAGCGATTGTCCGGCAGAGCCGCGCAGGCGCAAGGTCAGCTGGCCGTCTTCCAGCCCGGTCGGACCAAACTTGCGTACAATGGCGGAGGAAACACGCGTGCCGACGGCCCGGTCGGTCTTGCGCACATCGTAGACGAGCTGCATCTTCTCACCGCGCGAGAATACCGCGCTCGCATCTTTCAGGATCTGCTCATCGAGACTCGGCGCGACCGGATTGCGCTGGGTACGGGTGGAGCGCGGTGGACGCCCTTGTGGGTCGACGCGGACCAGAAGCGGATTGAGATCGAGATCGTCCAGATGCTCCGCGCCCCGGCTCACCTGATCGAGCAGGTCGGCCCGTCCGATCACGTCTTCAATCGAAGCCGCGCCGAGCCTGGCGAGGATTTCGCGGGCATCTCTCGCGATAAAGGTCATCAGGTTGACGACATGGTCGGCAAGGCCGGTAAAGCGCTTTCGAAGCTCATCATCCTGCGTACAGATGCCCACCGGGCAGGTATTGGAGTGGCACTGGCGCACCATCAGGCAGCCGAGCGCGACAAGGCTGGTCGTGCCGATGCCGAACTCCTCCGCGCCCAGCATGGCGGCGATCACCACGTCGCGCCCGGTACGGATGCCGCCATCGGCACGCAGGGTCACCCGCTCGCGCAGGCCGTTCAGGGACAGCACCTGATGGGCTTCTGACAGACCCAGCTCCAACGGCGCGCCGGCAAACTTGATGGAGGTCTGCGGGCTCGCGCCCGTGCCGCCCACA
>JBJHCI010000184.1:0-4920 GCA_050485925.1 Maricaulaceae bacterium | reverse complement strand
ATTCCGGATCCCGTTTGCGGCTGATCCATCAGTCGCCGCGCGAGCCGGTCGGCTGGATAAGCAGCGACATGACCAGCGGTGAGACACACGAACTGGCGCGTCAGCGGATTGGTGGCGGTTTCCATTCCAGCGACTATGAAGTTCTGAGGCTGAACGCTCCCTCCCCGGATGGTGCACAGATTCCCCTCACGGTTCTGCGCCATCGAACGCCTGACGGGACTGGCCCCAAGCCCGTCCTGCTTTATGGGTACGGAGCTTATGGGGTGAGCACGGAAGCCAACTTCTCCCCCGAGGCCATAGCCCTCGTTGATCAGGGATGGATCTACGCCATCGCACATGTACGCGGCGGATCCGAGAAAGGTCGTCACTGGTTTCTGGACGGCCGGAGAGAGAAAAAAGTCAACAGCTTCATTGATTTCAGCGCCTGCGCCCGGCATTTGCTCAATCAGGGCCTTGCTGAGCCCGGCGCGATTGTGGGTTATGGCCTGTCGGCGGGCGGGCTCTTGGTGGGCGGCGCCGTCAATCGCGCACCTGGCCTCTATGCAGGCATCATCGCCCAAGTGCCCTTTGTGGACATGCTCAACACGATGAGCGATGCGGATCACCCTCTGGTCCCACTCTTCCGCCCCGACTGGGGCGATCCACTCGCCGACCCGGACGCCTATGATTGGATCGCCGCCATATCTCCCTACGAGAACGTGCGGCCACAGCCCTACCCGGCCGTTCTCGCCACTGCCGGCGTACGCGATCCGAGGGT
This sequence comes from Maricaulaceae bacterium, assembly GCA_050485925.1. GTDB lineage: Bacteria > Pseudomonadota > Alphaproteobacteria > Caulobacterales > Maricaulaceae > Glycocaulis. The sequence continues at coordinate 4,163 of JBJHCI010000184.1, read as the reverse complement.
GAGCTATTGGGAGCCTGCAAAGTGGACGGCAGCGCTCAGAGAGGCCACTACGTCGGACAATCCGGTATTGTTCATAACGGACATGGCTGCGGGCCATCAAACCAGTGGCGGTGTTTCTGACAGGCACGCGCAGATGGCACTATTCTGGGCCTTCGCAGACTTTGCTGCGGGGCGATGCTAAGTCCGGAAATACTGGCTGGGCGGCATGCCGAAGGCCTTCTGGAACATGGCCGTGAAAGCACTGGAGCTGTTATAGCCGACTTCGAAGGCAACTGTGGTTACCGGCAATCCCAGTGACAGTAGCGACAGAGCCGCGGCCAGACGCGCCTGTTGGCGCCAATCCGCGACACTCAGCCCGGTTTCACGCCGGAAAGCCCGGGTGAAGGTTCTCCGGCCCATACCCGCAAGACGTGCGAGATCGTCGAGATCAGAATCGGTGGACGGATCGTCCATGATCGCCGTGCACACGCGCATCAGACGCTTGTCGGTTGGCATGGGCACGCGAAGCGCGCCGGGCGGGTGTTCTACGGCACGGGCAATCTCATCCAGCATAAGGCGGATCAGCCGCGCGTCGCGCCCGTCAAGATCGTACTCCAGCGGCAACTCGCATGCTTCCAGGATCAGGGCCCGCAGCAGGGGTGGAACCTCCAGTACCATGCATCGTGTCGGCAGACGCATATCTGCGTCTGGTGCGACATAAAGCGTACGCAGAGAAACCGGCCCCCGGCACAGTGCCTGATGGCGAACACCTGCGGGCATCCAGACCGCGCGCTGGGGCGGAATGGTGAAACTGGCTTCATCAGTCATGACCGACATAACGCCCGCGCTGGCGTAAATCAGCTGCGCGCGCTCATGCGAATGGAAGGGGTCAAGGAAGTGATCGGGATACTCGTCCAGCAGCGCGGCCACCGGCCGGCTGACATGCTGATAGTCATCTCCGCGTGTGCTCCGCTTCATGTGGCCCATTCTAGATGATTGAATATCCAGATGCGATAGCGGGTGTGAACAACGCATTCTAGAAGAGCAGAAAAGATCATTGAAAACGGCGCTCCGCCGCCACAGGGAGACGGTATGGCGCATATTATCAGCACACAAGTCAGCAAATCACGAACGGCGCTCGACCCGGACATCGAACGCTTCGTGGAGCGCATTGCACAGTCCTATGCAGGCCAACGCCCGATAGCAGACTGCAACCCTGCCGAAGCGCGAGCTGTTGCGGAAATCGTCCGCGCGCCCTGGGCGGCAGGAGGACCGGAGATGGCCCGCACATTCGAGGTGAACATACCCACACCTCACGGCGATGTCCGGATCCGGCTGCACGACCCCTCTCAGTCCACGCATCCCAAACCGGTCCTGATCTACACCCACGGTGGAGGTTGGGTGATGTTCAGCCTGGATACGCACGACAGATTGATGCGCGAATATGCGGGACGAGCGGGCGTCATCGTTGCCGGCGTTGACTACGCTCTGTCTCCAGAGGCCCGCTTTCCGGTCGCGTTGGAACAGATCGCTGCTGCCATTGTCTGGTTCCACGCGCACGCCCATGAGGTGGGGGCTGATCCTGAACGCATAGCGGCGGGTGGAGACTCTGCAGGCGCAAACATGGCGCTGGCCGCTGCCGTGATGTTACGCGACCAGGGAGATGCCAGCCTTCTGAAGGCGCTCCACCTGCACTACGGAGCTTTCGATACCGTAATCGAGCCAGAGTGGGAGAACCAATTCGGCGGTCCGGGCTCGATGTTGTCGTCCGCTGAGATGGACGGATTCTGGGAGAGCTATCTGCTTCGGCCAGCCGACGCGATGAACCCGCTTGCCGTTCCGGCGAAGGCGGCGCTCGGAAACCTACCTCCGGCCTTTTTCACTATCCCCGAATGCGACGTTTTGACCGGGCAGAGCCTTGAACTGGCGCGCCGGATGGAGGCGTCAGGCGTTCGGGTACGAGCGGAAATCTATAAGGGAGCCACACACAGCTTCCTTGAAGCGGTGGAGATTTCGCCGTTAGCCGACAAGGCTATCCAGGACGGCGCGGACTGGCTCAGAGCCGAGTTGAAGCCGGGCCTGGCCCAATCGCGACGGTGAATGTCCCTCCACGATGTGTGGGTGGACTTTAGCCGTCATAGCCTTGTCACAACCGGGTATCCCGGGGGACCCAAGCCATAAAGGGGGAGACGATGACACGCAAAGCGGCATTCAGAGCGATACTCTTGACGGGCGTGAGCGCACTCGCGTCCCAGGCCCTGGCGCAAGAGCAGGCCGGACAGGAGAGGGAATTGGAGGCTCGGCAGGGCCGAACTCCAGAAGTGATCATCGTGACGGCGACGCGTCGTGAGGAAGATCCCCGCGACATCGCCGCCTCAGTGTCGGCGTTCGGCGGAGAGGCTCTGGCCGACATCGGGGCGCAGTCTCTCGCCGACTATATCCAACGCGCACCCGGGGTAGTGTTCAACAACTACCAGCCCGGTGTCTCTCATGTGGTGGTTCGCGGCATCGCGACCAGTTCAGGCAATGTGCAGGGTCAGGCTACCACCGGGTATTTTCTCAACGAGATCCCGCTGACCGAGCCGGGCTGGACCATTGCGGTGCCTGACATTGATGCATTCGACCTGAACCGGGTGGAAGTGTTGCGCGGTCCCCAAGGCTCTCTCTTCGGCTCCGCCTCGATGGGCGGTGCGGTGAACTATGTCGCCAACACCGCCGATCCGAGCGGTTTCGAGGCGGCCCTTGAGACCACGCTGAGTCAGACACGGAACGCCAATCTTGGCTATACCGCCAAGGCGATGGTGAACCTGCCGCTTGTAGAAGACCGGTTCGCGGCCCGCGGGGTTCTGCTCTATCGGGACGATCCGGGCTATATCGAGAACATAGGCACGGGCGGGGCAAACGACCTTTCCGTAGCAGGCGGGCGTCTCTCGCTGGTGTTCACACCGTCCCCTGACACCACGCTGAGTTGGATGAGCATGCTCCAGACGATCGATAGCGCGGACAATGCCTATCAGATCCCCTCTGTAGGCGATTTGCGGCGAAATACGGCCATCCCGGAATTCACCGACACTGAAGTGGTGATCCACAGCGCACGCCTGGACCATGATTTCGGCTGGGCCAACTTTACGGCTTTGGCCGCTTATCACGAGAAGAGCCAAGACTGGCGGTTCGATTACACTCCGATCCGGGTCTACTACAATGCGGATCTGGACCTCAATCTTACCAACCCTCTCTATATCAATTCAGGTGGTGAAAGCGAGGGCACTAGCCTTGAGCTGCGCCTGGCCTCGCCTTCAGGCGAGCGCTTTGAGTGGCTGGTCGGCGCGATGGTGTTCGATACCGAAAAGAGGCTTTACGAGCAGATCGGCTCGGTCGGTGCGGCCGGCCAGTTTGACCAGTCCAGCCTGTACGGGCCGGGATCGGGAGCCGTGATCGCGCCGGACGGCGAAATCTTCAACGCCTTCTATTCCACGGTGTCCGGCCAGGAGACAGCCCTGTTTGGCGAGGCATCATTCCATCTCACGCCTCAATGGAGACTGTCGGCCGGCGGGCGGCTGTTCCGCACCGAAGTGGATACAGTTAGCACCCAAGTGGGCTTTTCCACCTATCCCGGTGACCCCATCATTAGGCATGCGTCTACCACCGAGGAAGGCTTCTCGCCGAAAGTTTCACTTTCCTATACCCCCAACGAGGACCTGATGGTCTATGCCTTGATCTCGGAGGGCTTCCGTTTCGGCACGCCCAACGTGCCCGGCCTCAGCCAGCATCCGATCCCCTCGGGATCCTCAAGCGACAAGCTGACCAATTACGAGATCGGTGTTCGCAGCAACTGGCTTAATGGCGACCTTCAGCTCGACGCCACCGTGTTCTATGTTGACTGGACGGACATCCAGCTCCGGCTGCAGACGCCGGACTTCTTCAACTACGCAACCAATGGCGGGGCAGCTTCAAGCCGCGGGATCGAGCTGAGCGCTTCATGGCGGCCCACCGACCAGCTCGACCTGTCCAGTTCCGTCACCTACCAGGAAGCCAGGCTGGAAGAACCGCTCTTCATCCTCTGGGCCGGAACGGCCCCGGAAGGTGCACGCCTGCCAGGCTCGTCGGACTGGTCGATCACCAACACCGCCACCTATCGCTTCCTGGCGCCGTTTGATCCGGTAATAAGCGCCTCACATGTCCAC
>JBJHCI010000183.1:0-4938 GCA_050485925.1 Maricaulaceae bacterium | reverse complement strand
CTGCACCCTGACCTGATCACGGCACTGCATCAACAGCGCGGCCTGCCCTGCACGTTCAGTTTCGTGATCATCAGCCCTGACAGCCCGCAGGGCCGCACCGAAATCTGGACACGCGGCGCGTCGGGAACAGCGCGCCCTGACCTTTCCGCCTATGCCCGCTTTGCCGTGAGCCTGCCTGACGAGGCCCTGCTGGACGGACCGACCCTTGACGTCGCCCTTTCCAGCGCGAAGGGGCAGAACGGCACCGCCCCGGCAGCACCGGACTTTCTGGGCGAGATACAAGGACTGCGCAATCAGGGCGATTTTGCCGGCGCCCTGCTGACACTGGCCCAGGAAACCGCCCATTTCGGCCCCTGCCCCGCCGAGACCATCGGCTCGGAACGTCTGGCATGCGCCGGTGCGGCGAGCCTTGCCCAGGCTGGCGCCGGCAATGCCGCGTTTGAACGGGTTATGGAGGCGACCACGGCCGTGGAGGAAGGAGCGCACAGGGTTGCGGTGGAAAATATGCGCGGCTTCGTTTCGCGGCGCGATGGCGCGGGAGCTGCCGCGCGTACCATTCTTGCCAACGAACTGCTGAGCATGGGCGGGGAAGGGCTTGACCAGTATCCCGGCATCGATCCCGTGGAGCTCCTGCAGGACGCGCTGATCATTGATCCGTTCGCGCCGGACGCGTACTGGCATCTGGGTCGGCGCTATATGGAAGCTGGCGCACCGGAAGCGGCCTGGGTGCTGTTTGATCTGGGACGCGCCTTGCCAGGACGCTCCGCCACGCCCTTGCTGCGTCAGACCGACCGGCTGGAGGAGAATTTGCGTCAGCTTGCCCCCGCCCTGTTTGGTCCGCCGCCAGAATGAACCGGTTTAAGGAAACTTTACGTAGCGTTAACCGCATCGCTGGCTCTTAATTCCAGAGCAATGCGGGGTCGAAGCGACCGTGAGCGCGGTTAGTTGTGGAAACACTACATATGGGGGTCACCCATGCTGTTTACACAATATTAACCGCTCCGCTACCCTGCGCTGATCGGGTCGGGAGCGTGTGAGTCGGATGACGTCCGGAACACCATGGAGCGTTAAAGGCATCGACCCGCGGGCGCGGGCGATAGCCAAGACGGCTGCCCGGCGTGAAGGCATGACTCTGGGCGAATGGCTGAACCGCGTCATCCTGGATGACGGAACGCCCGGCAGGGACTGGGAAGAGCGCCTGGGCGGCTTTCCCGGTTTCCCCGCATCCCCCGCCGGTGATGGCGGGGGCGGCGATGGCGACCTGCAGGAGATGATCGCGCGCCTCGGTGCGCGCATCGAGGCGGCCGAAGCCCGCGCCCAGCTCGCCATTTCTGGTGTCGATCAGTCCGTGAGCGGGCTCGCCCGGCGGCTGGAACAGGTGGAGGACTCCCTCGAAGAGGAGGAAGATCATCTTGCCAGCGAACTGTCGCGCACCCGCGCCTCCCACGAGGAGCTTATCGAGCGCATCCGCAAGCTGGAGCGAACCGGTCCGGGTGGTGACGGCAATCAGGTGCGTGCAGTGGAAAGCGCGCTGGGTAAGATCGCGGCACGCCTCTACGAGACCGAACGCGATTTCCGTGCCGAGATTGACGGCCTGCTGGAACGTGAGGGCCGGCGTAAGGACGGATCGGACAAGACCCTCAAAGCGCTCGCCCAGCGTATTGAGGACGAGGAGCGCCGGGCGCGCGGCGAAGAAGCCTCGCTGAAGGACATTGTCGAGCAGCGCGGGCGCGAGACGAAGGACACGCTGGACGGGCTCTACGATAATTCGCGCGCCATGCAGCGCCGCCTCGTCGCAGCGGAGACCGCTACCCATCAGGCCGCCGAGGCGCTGGCCCGTTCGCAAGAAAGGCTGGAAGCGCGCCTGGCCGAACTGGAGGTTGGCACGCGCGGCGCGGTCAGCCATGACCAGTTCCAGCAGCGCTTCGACAAGCTGGCCGTCGAGCTTGCAGAGGTGATACGCGATACCCGCCGGGAGTTTTCCAGCCAGATTGATCATCTGGCGCGAAATGGCGGGCAGAACGCACGCCTTGAGCAGGCCTTGCAGGCTACCGAAACCCGCCTTGCCGCTGCCGAAACCCGACAGGCCGACACGCTGGCGCGGATCGGCCAGGAGGTGTCGCGCCTTGCCCGCGCCATTGATCGGCGCTTCTCGGAAAACGAAGTGAGAATGGAAGAGCGCTTCCGCGAGGAAGAGCGCCGCCGGTCCCACCAGCGCGACAGGGCCGACATCGAATCCCGGCTGGACGCGGTGCGCCGCGAGAACAGCCAAGCCGTCCGCCAGATCGGCGAGCAGGTGGCCCGGCTCGGCGAAAACCTCGCAGAGCGTGTCAGCCAGGCTGAGCAGCGATCGGCCGCGGCCCTGGAAGCAGCGGGTGACCGCATGGCGCGGGTGGTGGAGACTCTCGACGGCAAGACCAGGATCGCCAGCGAAGACGAGCTGCTGCAGGCGCGTATCGTGGCCTCCGAGGAGCGCACCGCGGAACGCATTGCCGAGGCCCTGCAGGGCGTTCACGAGCGCCTGGATGCGGCCCGCAGCGAAACGGCTGACGCGCTGTCGCCGGTGCAGCGCGCCATGACCGCCCTCGCCGAGCGGCTGGAAACGATTGAGAAGAACAGCCTGCAGGAACCGCCGCGCCGACGCATGCCGCCTGCCCCACGCCATGACGGGACACCGGCCTCCGGCGAAGAGGATGGCAGGCAACCCGCGGCCCAGGACGGCTTTGACGCTCCGCTGCGTCCCCCGCCCGGTGCGCGCGCAGCAGCTCTGAAGAGCGAGTTTGACATCTCAGGCGGGGCGGACGCGTTCGTTGTCGCGGTCGAGGATCCATTGGAGGACTCCCCCGCGCCGACCCAGCCCGCCCGCATGCCCCCGGAGCCGCAGGAAGATTTGTGGAGCGAACAGCCCCAGGCCGCTCCCATACCCGCTCCGCGCGCCTCATCGCGTACAGCCGGCAAACTCGGCGCAACAGCAGATGCGGAGTTTCTTGCCGCGGCCCGCCGCAAGGTGCGTGTTGGCGGGTCGGACCCGGGACGGTTCGATTATGCGGCCGCTCCGGCGCGGTCGGAGAGCCCGCGCGGACGTGTCATTCTGGCTGGCGTGAGCCTGCTCGGTTTTCTCGCGCTTGGCGCGGCGGCGGCCTTCGTCCTGATGGGCGGGCTCGGACGATCCGCAGACGGGCCGGAAACCGCCGTTTCACACGAAGCCCTGTCCAGCCTGTTCGCCGATGTGCGCACCGAGCCCAGCACGCCTGCGCCCGCTGACACGCCGGCCGAAGAGCAGGAGATCGTTGTCGAGGCACAAGCCACGCTGCAACCGGCATCAGCAGGGAACGAGGCATCGGCGGCTGAACCCCGCCCGGCTGCAGCTCCCGCTCCCACGCCTGCCGCCGAGACGTCCATCAACGTGCCGGATGCGCCGGTTACGCTGGAAGCGGCAGCCACCGCCGGCGATCCGGTCGCGCGCTATCAGCTTGCCCTGCAACGCGTCGCGGCTGGCGATCTGCAGGGCGGGGCCACGCTGATGCGCCGGGCCGCCGAGCAGGGCATACCGGACGCACAATTCCGCTATGGCCGTATGCTGGAACGTGGCGAAGGCGTCAGCGCCGATTCCAACGCCGCGCGCGAATGGGTGGTCCGCGCCGCGGAGGCCGGCCATCTGCGCGCCATGTATGAGGCCGGGGTCATGTATGTGAACCTGCAGCCCACACCGGCCAATCAGCAGGCGGCAGCGCGCTGGTTCGAACAGGCCGCCCTGCACGGTATGGGCGACAGCCAGTTCAATCTGGCCCTGTTGTTCGAGGAAGGGTTTGGCGTGCAGCAGAGCCCGGCAGACGCCTATGCCTGGTTCCTGATCGCCGCCGCAGGCGGAGACACCGCCGCGCAGGAACGCGCCAGCAGCCTGCGCCGGAGCCTGAGCGCCAATGAACGCGCCGCTGCAGAAGATGCGGCCAGCAACTTTGCCGCCCGCCCGCTCGATCCACAGGTACAGGGACGCTATCCGGCCCAGGCGTGGGAAACCGGCACCTCGTCGCGCCTGATTGCACGTGCGCAGGAACTTCTGGCCGCTTCGGGTTATGATGCCGGACCGGCAGACGGGGCTTATGGCCCGCGCACACGCGAGGCAATCGTAGCATATCAGCGCGCAGAAGGACTGGAGGCATCGGGCGCAGTGGACAGCGCACTCATTGCCCGGCTCGAGCGCGCGCAGCAGCGCTAGGCGCTGGCGATGGACATCTATCTTCCGATCGCGGAAGTCTCGGTAAATCTCTTTCTTGTGCTGGGCCTTGGACTGGGCGTGGGATTCCTGTCCGGTATGTTCGGCGTGGGCGGCGGCTTCCTGATGACGCCCATCCTGATCTTCATCGGCATCCCCCCGCCAGTGGCCGTGGCGACCCAGACCAACCAGATCGTGGCCTCCTCCGCCTCTGGCGCGCTCGCCCATTTCCGGCGCAAGAGCCTTGATCTGAGGATGGGGCTCTACCTGCTGGGCGGCGGGGTGATCGGCTCGATAGCAGGCGTCCAACTCTTCGCCTTCCTGCAGGCGACAGGTCAGATCAATCTGGTGATCTCGCTATGTTATGTAGGATTTCTGGGCATTATCGGCGGGCTGATGCTGGTGGAGAGCCTGAGCGCTCTGTGGCGGCGTTACCGACAGGGCCGCTCGGGCACACCTGCGCGGCCGAAACGGCGCAGGCGCGGACTGATTGACGCCCTGCCCTTCAAGGTGCGCTTTCCCGTATCCGGCCTTTATATCAGCCTCATCCCGGTCATCGCCATCGGGGCGATGGTGGGCGTGCTAGCCGCGCTGATGGGGGTTGGCGGCGGCTTCATCATGGTGCCTGCCATGATCTATGTACTGCGCATGCCGACCTCGGTCGTGATCGGCACCTCGCTGTTCCAGATCCTGTTCGTGACCGCCCTCACCACCTTCCTGCA
>JBJHCI010000182.1:0-4946 GCA_050485925.1 Maricaulaceae bacterium | reverse complement strand
CGGTGACCGAGATCACCGCGCTGATCCGGGCCCAGCGCGCCTACGAAATGAATGCGCGCGTGATCAGCGCAGCCGACGAAATGCTCGCCGCTTCCGCCAATCTCCGCTAGGCAAGGATGACCGCCATGCTGCGCATGATTACCGCCGCCCTGATCTTCGCGATCCTCGGTACCGCATACGCGGACGGTTCGCAAAGCGTGCTTCTGCGCGAACGCATCGTGGTCGAGGGCAGCACGGTCACGCTCGGTGATCTGTTCGAGGGCGTCGAGGGCGAGGCGGCCCATGTGCGTCTTGCCAGGGCGCCCCAGCCGGGCGCACGCAACTTCCTGGATCCCGCCTGGGTACGCCGTGAGGCAGCACGGCACGGGCTGGAATGGGCAAATGCCATCGGCATTGAGCGGGTGACGATCGAGCGCGCCTCTCAAACCATCAGCGCCAGCGAAATCGCCAGCATGATCGCCGGCCAGCTCTATATCGAGACCGGACGTACCCATGAGGTGACGCTCGCCAACCGGATGATGACCCTGCACGCGCCCGCCGGAGCGGCTGGTGGGCTGCAGCTTGTGCGTCTTGACCTGGAAAACCGCTCAGGACCGTTCCGCGCGGAAATACTCACCCACGAAGGTGGCGACCCGGTTGCCGTTACAGGCCGCGCCGATCCGCTGATCGATGTGCCGGTACTCGCCCGCCCGGTGGCACGCGGAGAGGTCATTGAAGCGGGTGATATCGAATGGGTCAGCCTGCGGGCCGACCGGGTGCGCGCCGATGCGGTGATGAACGAGACCACCTTGATCGGTCAGGAAGCGCGCCGGGCCCTGCGCGCAGGCGAGGCCCTGCGCAGCTATGATCTGCGTGCTCCTGCGGCGGTGTCACGTGGTGAGACGGTAGCGCTGGTCTTCCAGTCCGGCCCGCTGACACTGACTGCACGCGCGCGGGCGCTGGAAAACGCCGCGCTGGGCCAGAATGCCCGCTTTGTGAACCTGCAATCGAACCGGACCGTCGAGGCGGTGGTGGAGGCCCCCGGCCGCGCCCGCGTTTCCGGCGCGCAAGTATTTTAACCGCCTGCTGAAGGACTGAGTTGATGGCCAACCCCGAACTGCAACGCTGGATGCGTCTTGGTGTCTGCGCGCTTGCCATGAGCGCCATGAGCGCCTGCGCTGTGCGCGACAGGGCCGCCTATATCGGCCAGCCCCCGCCCTTGTCTCCGCTTGCTGCAGAAGCAGCCATACGCGGCGTTGGCGTCACCGACCAGTTGGCCAATGACGGTTCGCGTCAGGCCGATGCGCTAAGAGCAGCTATGGCCGCCCGTCAGGGAGAGGCCGGTAATCTCAACTCGCTCTGGCGTTCAAACTCTTCCACCTTCTTCGGAGACCCGCGCGCGGCCCATGTCGGCGACATCCTGACCGTCAACATCAATATCGCTGACCGCGCCCAGCTCAATAACCAGACCAACCGGGCCCGCGTGACCTCGGAGAACGCCAATCTGACCAATTTTCTCGGCGGCGAAGCGGCACTCGACGGCTTCTTCAATGATGCGGTCGATCCAGCCAATCTCATCCGCATGGGATCGACCAGTTCCACGCGCGGTTCCGGTTCGGTGAACCGCTCGGAAACAATCCGGCTAACTGCCGCGGCCATTGTGGTGGACGTATTGTGGAACGGAAACATGGTCGTGCACGGACGCCAGGAAGTGCGGATCAATAACGAGGTGCGAGAGCTTCTCATCTCCGGCATCGTCCGCCCGCAGGATATCGCTTCGGACAACACGATCGACCATACCAAGATCGCAGAAGCCCGGATTTCCTATGGTGGCAGGGGACATATCTCGGAGATGCAGCGCCCGCCGGTCGGCCAGGAGATATACAACCTCCTCTGGCCTTTCTGATCGATTACCCGTCATGCGCTAACACTTTGCTCACTATTCAGCCAGTAGGCTAAACCGGAATAAGGATATGCCGAGGACGGTATGAGCATGCGTTTTTCCTACATCACACGTATCCTGCAGCCTGAAGGGGTGATGTATGTCCGCGTGTTCGGACTGAACCGGCCGGAGATCAGCCGGGACCGGGGCGGCATGTTGCTCGACCGTGTGGCAAGCGGCGGTATTAATTCGATCGTTTTCGACTATCGCCGGATGCTCTACACGCACGATACGTTTCAGGTCGGCACCCTCGCGGGACGCGTGGCCAGTCGGCTGCCGGTCGGCTTTCCGGTCGCCTATGTGCTCGCCCGCCAACACGCGGGATTCGTCGTGACGCTGATGCGCACACTGACCCGCAAGGGCATCATCACCGAGCCGTTTGCGGACCATCATGCCGCGATCGAATGGGCGCGCTTCCAGGCAGCCTGTGTCATAGCAGCCGCGCAGAACGGCCTTTCAGGTGCCATGCCCGATGCCCGCTCAGCCTGACGCGGGCCTTTCACTGGATCGTTTCGAACTGGACGGGGCAAACGTGTTCTGCACCCGCCTAATCGGCGTGAACCGGGTCCAGGAAAGTCTCGAAAACGCTCTGCGCCTCGCCGAACGGTGCGCCCGCGAGAAACGCGACGCCATCATTCTTGATTACCGGGAATGCGCACTGGAACATACGCTTGAACAGTTCGCCAAAGTTGGCGGAGTTTTCGCGCGGCATATGCCGCAAAGCGTACGCATCGCTTACGTGTACGGACCGCAGAACCTGATGCACGCGGTCTACATGACGAAAATGCTGCACAATGCAGGGTTCAAGGCCCGCGCGTTCGACAATTGGGACGATGCGGAAAGCTTCGCCCGCGGGACAGGCTGACCGCGATCAATCGTCGCGATGCACGCGTTCGGAACGCTCATGGCGCTCCTGGGCTTCAAGGCTGAGCGTTGCCACCGGACGGGCATCCAGGCGGGCCAGCGAAATCGGTTCGCCGGTCTCATCACAATAGCCGTAAGTATCTTCCTCAATCCGGCGCAGGGCCGATTCGATCTTGGCGATCAGCTTGCGCTGGCGATCACGCGCGCGCAGCTCCAGCGAACGGTCGGTTTCGGTAGATGCCCGGTCTGCCAAGTCCGGTAGGGCCCCGATATCTTCCTGCAGGGCGTAAAGCGTCGTACGGCTTTCGCGCAGGATTTCGTCCCGCCAGGCCATGAGCTTGCGGCGGAAGTATTCCTTCTGCCGCGGATTCATGAACTCCTCGTCCTCGCTGGGACGATAGCCTTCGGGCAGCTCGATCGTCGATTCAAACGCGCTCATATGACCGCCTCCATGACGCTCATGCCCCTCAACTGAGCGCGGCGGAGAATATCCACCGAACATCTCAAGTCAACGATGCATATCCGTTGCGGCGCAAGTTTGGTGCCAATGTGAAAAACCGGTGATTTCCGCCACTTAAAGGCCATCAAGCGCGGTTTACGCGTCATACTTGGCCAATTCCACTGCAGCGCGCGTCTCAACTTCGTCCAGCATGGCTTCCAGTTTGGGGTCGGAAACCTGCGCGCGGCGCGATTTGAGCGTATCCATCAGGCGCACCAGCTTGGCACGCGGAACACCGCCTTCGAGAAGCGCGATCTTCAGATCATCCAGCACATCAAGCAGGGTAAAGGCGCGTTCCGTCGCCTGCCGGCGGGCTCCGGCCTCGTCACGCTCGCCTTGCAGTGCCAGTAGCGCCTCAACGGAGCTGACAGCGGCCACCGGGCCCGCACCGGCAACGCTGGACGGCGTCGAAGTGGAAGAGGTTTGCGTTGGCGAGAACCCGCCCTTGCCCCTGTCCGGCTTTGCCGTGCGCCGGGGTGCGGAGGGGCCCTGCGGCCCGCCTGGACCTGTGATCTTCATCGGTTAAGCCTCACGCCCGACCTGTAAACGCACATTTGCTTAAGCTTGCTTAACGCAGCCTTAATCTACTTCGCCGCTTAGGCAAAATCTTCCCGGCAGCACCTGCACGCGGAAGCCTCCGCAGCCCCGTCTGCAACGTAGTGAATTGATATATATATGCTATTTTTTACTTCCGCATGGCATGTTTCTCGCATGGTTAACGCGCGAAGCTTCACCCACGCGGAGAACCGCTGACCATGCTGACCCGACTTCTTGCCGCTATCGCCCTTGCCGCCCTGTTCAGCGCAGCGGCGCTCGCCAATCCGCGCATCAAGGACATCGCCGATATCGAGGGTGTCCGGGAAAACCAGCTGGTGGGCTATGGTCTTGTCGTAGGTCTTGATGGCTCCGGCGACACGCTGCGCAATTCGGCCTTCACGCGCCAGTCGCTGAACTCGCTGATGGAACGCTTCAACGTCAATATCCGCGATGCTGATCTGCGCACGGGCAATGTTGCCGCCGTGATGGTCACCGCGCATCTGCCGCCCTTCGCCACGCAGGGCTCGCGCATCGATGTGACCGTCTCGGCCATGGGCGATGCCGACAGCCTGCAGGGCGGCGTGCTGATCGCCACCCCGCTGATGGGTGCAGACGGGCAGGTCTACGCGGTCGCGCAGGGCTCGGTTGCGGTGGGCGGATTCGCCGCCCAGGGCGCAGCGGCCAGCATCACACGCGGCGTTCCGACCAATGGCCGCATCGCCAATGGCGCAATCATCGAGCGGGAACTGCGCTTTGACCTGGCCGAACGTGACCAGATCCGTCTGGCCCTGCGCAATCCCGATTTCACGACCGCCCGGCGCATGGCCGACGCGATCAATGCCTTTATCGGTTCGGGGACGGCCCGCGCAACGGACCCGGCCACCGTCGTCGTTTCCCGGCCCGGTCATTTCAGCGGTGACATGGTCTCTCTTGTGGCCGATGTCGAACAGCTGCGCGTTGCCGCCGACATGCGCGCGCGGGTAGTGATCGACGAGAGCACCGGCACCATCGTGATGGGCGAGAACGTGCGCGTCTCCACCGTCGCCATCGCGCAGGGCAATCTCACCATCACCGTCAGCGAGACGCCGAGTGTGAGCCAGCCCGGCGCGTTCGCCGAGGGTGAGA
>JBJHCI010000181.1:0-4958 GCA_050485925.1 Maricaulaceae bacterium | reverse complement strand
ATCACGCCTGAACCCTTCACCCAGTTTCTGCTGGGCGTTCTGCCTGGCCGCATGTCTGACCGTCTGATCACCAAGCGCCTGGGCCTGACGCCCGAAGCACTCGATCAGGCCCGCAAATGAGGAGAGAGCCCATGCGCCAGCTCGCCACCGGTATCGCCGCCACCTTGTTGCTGACCGCCAGCGCCTTTTCTGACGACAACAGCACGTTTGCCACGCTGGTCGCCGATTATGAGGCCTGGCGCGCCGAGCGTAATCTCTCCGCCCGCGCCCGCGAAGGCGATATGGAAGCGGCCCGGCTCTGGCGTGACGTGTCGCCGGAAGGCGTGGCTCAGCACGACGAGGACATGGCCCGCTTTTACGCGCGGCTGCAGACGATCAGCCTAGACGGGCTGGACGATACCGAGCGGGCCTCGTTCGCGGTGCTGGAATATCTCCTACGCAGCGCTGTGGAACTGCCGCGCGCGCAATCTATGCTGATGCCCTTCCTCAACGATTCCGGTTTCCACACAGAGGCCGAATACACCGCCATGGGTGTGCGTATCCGCAATGTGGATGAGGCCGAAGCTTGGATCGACCGGCTCTCCGCCCTGCCCGCATGGCTCAACGCCCATGTCGGCTGGACGGAGCGCGCCATTGAAGAGGGCTGGACCCAGCCACGTATCATCGTACCCGGCGTGATTGATCAGATCGCCGCGCAGATAATGGAGGACCCGGAAGAATCCACCTTCTTCATGCCGCTCGCCAATCTGCCGGCCAGCCTGCCAGCCGATGAACGCGCGCGCCTGCAGGCGCGCGGACGCGCGGTGATCCTGGAAGAGATCAATCCGGCGCTGGAGCGGCTCAAGGACTGGTTTGAAACGGTCTATCTGCCCGCTGCGCGGGAGAGCATCGGCATTTCAGAGGTGCCGGGCGGACGCGCCTATTATCGGGCTCTGGTGCGCTACCACACCACGCTGGATGTGACGCCGGAGGAAATCCATCAGACCGGTCTTGCCGAAGTGGTCCGGGTTCGAGCCGAAATGGATGAGGTCATCGCGCGCACCGGGTTTGAAGGAAGCTTCGCCGAGTTCACGCACTATTTGCGCACCGATCCGCGCTTTTATGCGCAGAGCGAGATGGAGCTGATGATGCGCGCCTCGTATCTGGCGAAACTCGCCGATGATGCGATGCCGGCGCTGTTCAACCGCCTGCCGCGCCTGCCCTATGGCGTGCGGCCCGTTCCGGCGGCGCTCGCGCCCACCTATACCACCGGGCGCTACTGGGCGGGGGATGCGGCCTCTGGCCGGGCGGGCGCCTATCTGGTCAATACCTATGCGCTCGACCAGCGCCCGCTTTACGAACTGCCTGCCCTCACCTTGCATGAAGCGGTGCCGGGCCATCACCACCAGATCGCCATCGCGCAGGAGCTGGAAGACCTCCCCGATTTCCGCCGCCAGACCTATATCACGGCCTTCGGTGAGGGTTGGGGGCTCTACTCGGAATTCCTCGGCCACGACATGGGCTTCTATGAAGACCCGTATGAGGATTTCGGGCGGCTCTCCTACGAGATGTGGCGGGCTTGCCGCCTCGTGGTGGATACCGGCATCCATTATTTCGGCTGGACGCGCGAAGAGGCTGAAGCTTGCTTCCTTGAGAACTCGGCCCTGTCGCCGCTGAACATCACCAATGAGGTGCTGCGCTATATCTCATGGCCGGGCCAGGCACTTGCCTACAAGACCGGCGAAATCATGCTGCGCCGGCTGCGCCGCGAAGGCGAGGAACGCCTTGGCGAGGATTTCGATCTGGCAGACTTCCACGACACGATACTGGAAGAAGGCGCGCTGCCGCTCTCCTATCTGGAAGAGAAGCTCAACGCCTGGATCGCAGAGCGGGAGGAAAGCTGATGACCGTCCTGTCGCGGCAGGCTGGTCATACACGAATAGTTGCTTTTCCCTCGCCCTGCGAGCGCCGCTGCGCTCACCCTCAGGATGAGGGCTTAAGGCATGAATCCGCCGCATGATGCGGGAGATGACAATGTGATCGACAACAAAAAAAACCGGGCGGTAACGTCCGGGGTTTTGCGTTTCGGATGGCGTGAAACTCGCCCAAAGCGGCTGATTCCCGTTCAACTTCAAGGTGCTGAGGCCGTCAGAAGGTGCCGGCTAAAAGCACTTGCTATTCAGGGACCATTATATTGACAGGCTTTTTGGAGAACACATATTCTTCTGTGTAATGTTAACCGAGGGGGTGAGTTAATGATTACGCGGCGTATTTTCGCAGTTTCTTCAATAATGTTTGGTTTGGGTGGTGGCGCAGCTCAGGCGGTGCGGCAGGATTTGCCTAAGTGCAACCCTATGAACAGTAGGCGGCATCTGCAATCAATGGATGTAGATGTTCCGATCGGAAACGAGCATGAGCTGCTGCTTCGGCTAGAGGTAGAAGGCCATTACGCCCTTCATGAACAGTACGGTCCTAATAGAGTGCATGTTGTGTTGCGAGTGGCCGCCGCAGCGACAGGCTTATACAGACAGAGGCCCGTGCATTCGCACAGGGTATTCAGAAACCATCCTCGATCATTATCTATCCGAATTGGCCGACAGACATATACATTGAGCATACCCGACGATTGGAATGTTAGAGAAAACTATTTAAATTCAGAATCACACAGATGGGATCGGAACCGAAACCCTTTTGTTTCGCAAGGATGGCCGACAGGGACATATATTACGATACGCGAGCTTGAGGCCTGGACCATCACTGCGAATTTGCCGGCCCAGGCGGTTAGCGCACTAGCATCAGGCAGCCGGCTTGAAGCCTTGACCTTGCGGCTACTTCCCAATGTGACCTGGTCCGCTGATACGAACACGCTGGGAAGCCTGACGACCGCCATGACCCGGTCCATCACCGCGTCCTCAGCGGCGCACGCAGATTTTCGTGCAGGCCGATGTTCAGCCCCGTCCGAAGATTGCTTCCTGACCAGTGCGGCCTGTGAGAATCTTGGTCTGGAGGACCAGTGCTGGGAGTTACGCATGTTGCGCCGCTTTCGAGACGGTTGGCTGAAGCTCCAGCCCGGTGGTGAAGATCAGATCGCCGCATACTATGCGCTTTCCACGCCTGTGCTGGCGGCGCTCGACAGGCACCCGCAACGCCGGCGTCTGCTTGCCGGGGCGTATCTGACCACAATTCTCCCCTGCGCTGCCCTGCATCGCCTGGGCCTCAACGCAGCGGTACATGGGCTATACACTCGCCTGCTGGCGCGCATGACGAAGCTGGCGGCACATCAGTTTTAGGCGCAATACGCCATCAGGATCCGGCACTCCCCCGGCGGGGCAATATCCCGCCGGGTTTTATCCTGAAGGCCTTACGCGCGCGTGCCCTAGGCTGCCGCGCGCTGGCGCAGCACGTAGTGCAGGATCCCGCCATTGCGGAAATAGTCCAGCTCGTTCTCGGTATCGATCGCCGCACGCAGGGTCACCGTCTTGGCCGAGCCGTCCGCCTTTGTGATGGTGGCTTTCACATCGCCGCGCGGGGTGATGGAGGAGACGCCTTCCAGCGTGACAGTCTCATCGCCTTTCAGGCCCAGCGAGGCCCAGCTCTGCCCGTCCTTGAAGAGCAGCGGGAGCACGCCCATGCCGATCAGGTTGGAGCGGTGGATACGCTCAAAGCTCTCGGTGATGACCGCCTTCACGCCCAGAAGGCGCGTGCCCTTGGCCGCCCAGTCGCGCGAGGAGCCCGTGCCGTACTCCTTGCCGCCGAAGACGACCAGCGGACGGCCTTCTTCCATGTATTTCATGGCGGCGTCATAGATCGGCATCTGTTCGCCTGACGGATGGTGGATCGTCACCCCGCCTTCGACGCCCGGTACCATCTGGTTCTTGATGCGGATATTGGCGAACGTGCCGCGCATCATCACATCGTGATGGCCCCGGCGCGCGCCATAGGAGTTGAAGTCCAGCGGCTCCACGCCATTGGTCTGCAGCCATTGCCCGGCAGGGCTCGCCGCCTTGATGGAACCGGCCGGCGAGATGTGGTCGGTGGTGATGCTGTCACCAAACAGGCCCAGAATACGGGCGCCCTTCACATCGCCGGGCGCGGTCACGTCGGTGGACATGCCCTCAAAGAAGGGCGGGTTGGCGACATAGGTGGAGTCCGGCCAGTCATAGGTCAGGCCCGCACCGGCCTCGATCTTCTGCCAGTAAGCGTCGCCCTTGAAGACGTCGGCATAGCGGCTGGCAAACATCTCCGGTGTGACGGCCGAACGCACCACTTCGGCGATTTCTGCCGATGTCGGCCAGATGTCTTTCAGGTAGACCGGCTCATTGGCGTCATCATAGCCGATTGGATCTTCGGTGAGGTTGATATTCATCGTGCCAGCCAGCGCATAGGCGACGACCAGAGGCGGGCTCGCCAGATAGTTGGCGCGCACGTCCGGATTGACCCGGCCTTCGAAATTGCGGTTGCCCGACAGGACCGAGCAGGCCACGAGGTCGCCGGTCGCGATGGCTTTGGAGATCTTCTCGGGCAGCGGGCCGGAATTGCCGATACAGGTAGTGCAACCATAACCGACCAGGTTGAAGCCGAGCGCATCAAGATCGTCCTGCAGGCCTGCCTTGGCGAGATAGTCGGTGACAACCTGCGATCCCGGAGCGAGCGAGGTCTTCACCCAGGGCTGCACTTTGAGGCCGCGCTTTACCGCGTTGCGCGCAACAAGGCCCGCGCCCAGCATCACCGACGGGTTGGAGGTGTTGGTGCATGAGGTGATCGCGGCGATCACCACGCTGCCATGGCCGACCGAGTATTCCTCGCCCTCCACGCGCACCTGACGGGCACCGTCCTCGAGCTTTTTAAACTCGGCATCGAGCGTCTTGGCAAACTCGTCGGCTGCATCAGACAGCGCGACGCGGTCCTGCGGGCGCTTCGGCCCGGCCAGCGACGGCTCGACCGACGCCAGATCAAGATGGAGCGTGTCGGTATAAACC
>JBJHCI010000180.1:0-4977 GCA_050485925.1 Maricaulaceae bacterium | reverse complement strand
CGGACAATACCGGGGCGCTCGGCGCGAATGATTTCCAGTGGGCGGCGGCCACCGGTATTGGAGCGCAGTCGATCCAGCTGGATCTGGGCGCGGCCGGCACGCCGGGCGGGATCACTCAGTATGACAGCCCGTCCACCCTCAACTCAACCCGGGTCAATGGGGCCATTTTCGGCTCGTTCGCCAGCGTCGATGTGGATCAGGACGGTTTCGTCTCCGCCCGCTTCACCAACGGTGTGGTGCGCCGGATTTATCAGATCCCCGTAGCCACCGTAGCCAACCCCAACGGGATGGCGACGGCAGGCGGCTCGGCCTTCTTCGTCACGCCAGAGTCCGGAGCTTTCACGCTCAACGTGCCTGGTGCCGGGGCATCGGGACGGATCGCGCCCAAAGCGCTGGAGAACTCCAACGTGGACATCGCCACCGAATTCTCCAATCTCATCATCACTCAGCGTGCCTATTCGGCCTCGTCACGCATCATCACCACGGCTGACGAAATGATGGCCGAAGCCATCCAGATGAAGCGCTAGATCGCCTCACCAAAATATCGCCTTGATCACCCCGGCAGCAATGCCGGGGTGAATCATTTCTAAACCCCTGATTTAAAGAAGATTTACCAAAGCGTTTAGGCTGGCGTTAAACCGCCTCGCGTATAACCGGGCCATCAAGAGCGCCAAAAAAGAGCGCCTGTGTGGTGGAAGGACCGGGTTGGATGGAACGTCGTGTCAAAAAAGAAAACTATGTCATCGGGCCGGACGGCAGCCCGCTGACCATTGCCGACCTGCCCTCGGCGAACACCAAGCGCTGGGTGATCCGGCGCAAGGCGGAAGTCGTTGCGGCGGTACGCGGCGGGCTGATCAGTCTTGATGAGGCCTGCGAGCGCTACCGGCTGACGGTTGAGGAATTCCTCGGCTGGCAACGCGCTATCGAGCGTCACGGCCTTGCCGGCCTGCGCACGACGCGTATCCAGGACTACCGTCACTAGACACCTATACCCCCGGCACGGACGCGCGGCACCGACCTCAAGGCCGGGCCCGCGTTCGCGCTTGCCGGCTGCTCTGCGGCGACGGCCGGGAGTTTGTCTTTGCGGGCTCCAGATCAACAAAGCTGAAATCCCCCGAGCCGCCAGTGAGAGAGAATGGCGACGCGGGGGCGGACGGCTGGACCCTCTTCCTACCAGCCGCCAGTCCAGGTGAGATCGATGCGGAAGGTGCGGCCCGCTTCAGAGACCCCTGCAAACACGCGCTCATAATCGGTGTCGAACACGTTCTCGACGCCCGCATTGATACGCACGCGGCGGTTTTCAAACGGCTGCCAGCTGCCGAACACGTCGAGCACCGCAAAGCTGTCGCGCTCATTGCCCGCGCTGGTATTGTCGAAATCACCGGCAAAGCTCAGCCGCGCGCCGATATCGGCCCGGTCAAAGCTCCACACCCCTCGCACATAGCCCTGAACGGGTTGCAGCGAGCCAAGCGGCGCGCCGGTTGTGCGATCCTCGCCATCGACTTCGTAGACCGAGCCGGAGAGGCTGAGCGGGCCATTGCGGTAAAGCGCGGCGATCTCGAAGCCGGTTAGTTCGGCATTGGCCACGTTGCTGGAGAAGGAGGTGCCGGCCGAGCACGGCGCGAAGAAGGGCGGCGCAAAGCAGGTCGGGTCAAAGGCGAAGTCCACCGCCAGATTGATAAGGTCATCGGCGCGGGTGCGGAACCACGCACCCTTCACTTCCAGCCGGTCAGAAGCCGTGAACAGGCCGGTATGGGTGTAGCCGGCCCCGATCTCGATAGTTTCGTTCTTTTCCGGACGCAGGGACGGGTTCGAGATGAACTCGTTGGTGATGAAATTCGGCGCGCCAAGAATGGGGTGGGGCAAGGAGAAGTGCGTACCGTCCAGGTAAAGCTCGTTCAGTGAGGGCGCGCGGAAAGCTTCTGACCAGCTGGCGAATATCCGGACAGACTCCACCGGCGCCCATGTTGCGCCGAAGCGGGCCGAGACGGCCTCGTCCTCGTTGGCCCCGCCAATATCGCTATCGCTTTCAAACCGGTCCCAGCGAACGCCCGGCAGCAGGATCACGCGGCCCAGACCGCCAACCGAAAATTCGGTCTCGCCCTGCACATAGGCGCCGTAGAAGGTTGTCGTGCCGTTGGGCACACCGCCGCGCACGCCAGTTGGCGTGGCGCTGTCAGTACCGGTCTGTTCGTCCTCATACCATTCGCCGCCAAAGGTCAGCGCGAGCGGCAGACTGCCCAGCTGGAATTCGGAGCGGTTCTCCGCCCGAAAGCCATTGGTGGTGAGATCACGCGTGATGAAGCGCCCGGTGAGCGGATCGCGCTCATCCACCCCGCCCTCGGTGCGGTAGAGCGTCATCTCCAGTCCGATCAGGGACTGGCCCTCCGGCGCAAAGCGCAAGCCGACGCGGTAGGTGTCCGTGCTGACATCCTTTTGCATGAGCGGATTGCCGCCCGGCTCTATGCGCGCGCCCTGGCCGTTATTGGGCTCTCGCGCCTCATTGCGGAAGGAGAGCACGCCGCCAGAGAGAGTAACACCGGGGCTGACGCGCCATTCGCCATTAGCCAGCCAGGAGATCACCTCATCATCGGCGGGCAGATCATTGCCAGAGCCCAGCGCAATATCGCCAGAGGAGCGCGCTGACAGGGCGACCAGACCGGAGACCACATCATTGCGTCCGAACACGGCCGCTGAGCCGCGCGTTTCCTCATTGCCGGAGCGGTAGCCGACAGAGGCGCGCGCGCCGCGTGCCTCCCCGTCTCGCAGAAAGGTATCGGCATTGGCGGTCTCGAACGCAATTACGCCGCCCGATGCACCGGAGCCATAGAGCGCAGAGGCCGCGCCCCGCACGGTCTCCACCCGGCCCAGCAGGCCCGGATCGATGAACATCACGCCATCATGGGCCGAGGAAAAGTTCTGCCGCGCGCCATCAACCAGCAGGGCGATATTCTCCCGGCCAAACCCGCGCAGCGAGAGAGTCTGACCCGTCCGGCGCGGACCGCCCGCAACCTCAAGACCGGGGATATCGCGCAGCAAATCGGTGAGGTCTGAGGGGCGCTCGGCCTCCAGCCATTCCAGATCAATCACCGAAGCCATGCCCGGATAGTCGAAATTAGGCAGGCGGGTGCGCGTGGCGGTGACGATGATCGTCTCGCTCGCCTCGTTCACCTGAGCGGTGTCGGCATCGTTGGCCAGCACGGACGGAGCGCCCAGCAACATGAGGGCGGCAGAGCTCAGCAGGACCGGGCGGGACAGGGTTCGGGTTGGGGAGGACATTATGCAGTTTCCTTGTTGCGAATAAGTCTCAATTGCGGCATGTATGACCATGCGCTTTTCAGATTGCAAGTCAGAATCGTTTGCAAATATGCAATTGACGGAGTAGGCCATGCGCAAGGGACACAGATACGGGTCCTTGAGGCAGGCAGAGATCGCTGCAGCCCTTGCAGGGCTGGCGAACGCAACAGATGGAGAAGTGACGGTGAACAGGATGGTAACAGGGCTGACGGGCAGTTTTCTGGCGCTGGCAATGCTGGCCGGACCCACCGCCGCCATGGGCGGTGCGGTAGCTGAAGGGGTGCAGACGCAAGACCAGGCGGGCGTCCCGGCCGAAGCCGACCGTCAGGCCATCCTTGCCATGGCGGGCGAATACACCGTCACCTTCGCCTTCAACGAGTATCTGCCGATTGCCGATGGCTATGAGCTGCGCCCGTCCACCGAGACGCCGGCGCGCGAAGTGGTGATCGTGATCGCCGACGAGCCGGACTATATCTCGCTACAGCACCTCCTGCTGGTCGGCGACCGCGAAGACCCGATGGTCATCAAGCACTGGCGTCAGGACTGGCAGTACGAGCCAGAGCGCCTGATGGCCTATCGCGGCTTCAACACCTGGGAGATGGACGCGGTCAGCGCAGAGGATGTGCGCGGTGCCTGGTCGCAGACCGTCTATCAGGTGGACGATTCCCCGCGCTATGCAGGCCTTGCCCGCTGGGAACATGGCGTGGGCGCCTCCACCTGGACGCCGAGCGTTTCCTGGCGTCCCCTGCCCCGGCGTGATGCCACAACGCGCGATGACTACGATGTGATCGCGGCGGTGAACCGCCACACGATCACCGCCTGGGGCTGGACCCACGAACAGGACAATTCAAAACTCATCCTGCGCGATGGAACCCCGCGCGAGCTGGTGCGCGAGCACGGCATCAACACCTATCGCCGCACGGAACTGACCGGCGTTGAAAACGCTCACCGCTACTGGGCGGCGACGGCTGATTATTGGGCCGATGTGCGCGCGGCGTGGGACGAGATCATGACCGCTTCGGTCTTCACCGCCGAGGACGATGCCGAAGGCACGCTGCTCTATGGCCCGGTCCTGTCTGAAGGCCAGGCCGTGTTCATGGGCGCGCGTGATGAAGACACGGCTCTGGCCAATGCACTGGCCGTGATCTCGCAGCGGGTCACGATGGATGGCAGCCCGGTCGATCTCCTCCCCTGAACCGGGTCCCGTGAAGGCGCTGCGGCGTGTTAACGCGCGCCGTAGCGCCTTTTTGCTGCGTACAGCGCGGCAATCACACCGAGATAAAGGAAGGGCCGCAGCATGGCGCTGATCGCGCCATCATCCAGCCGGGTGATGGCCAGCCCCATCGCGAAATTGATGGGCACCCCTTCAGCTGCACCAAACAGCAGCAGATAGCGCCCGATGCAGTCAGCGGCAAAGGCGAACAGGGCAGCGGCATAGACCTGCTCCCAGCGCCGGATCATCAGCGCAGCCACAATCGATACCAGTGTCATCAGAATGAGCGTAGCCGGATTGAATCCGGCCACCAGCCGCACGGCCAGTTCCTCCGCCATGATCGCCCCCTAAGCCCCCTCAAGCATGAGCGGCTCAAGCGTAGGCGCTCTCCGCCCCCACGGCAAGAAATCCGGCCACAGTCGTGATATCGGCGAGCGCCCGGCTGACCCGCGCCCAGATATTGAGAG